>NZ_JBHUDX010000057.1:9468-47913 GCF_042678285.1 Streptomyces caeni | reverse complement strand
CTACGCGCTGACCGCGCACGACGGCCGGGGCTCCGCCGGCTCCCAAGGGCCGGGGGGCCTGGGCGGGTTCGGCGGTCCCGAGGGGCAGGGTGGCCAGGGGGGCCGGGGCGGCCCCTTCGGCGGACGGGGCGGGCCCGGCGGTCCGGACGGGGACGGGGACTCGGGCGGCGGCGGCCAGGCTCCCTGGCCGGGCGGCTCCGGGCAGCCGCGGGCCGAGGACGGGTACGTCGCCGACCCGGTCGACGGCATCAGCATCCCCGTGCCGGACGGCTGGAGCGGCACGACCATCCGGGTGGGGGCGCAGATCACGTCGAAGGACACGTACAAGTGCCCCGGAGACACCTCGAAGGTCTGCAGCACCGGCGGGGCGTACTCGGCGCCCGCCCGGGCACAGGGGTTGACGGCCTCCACGCCGAAGGCGGCGGCCGAGGAGGACATCGCAAAGAACGCCGAGGAGTCGTACGGCGGAACCTCCTACGGAAGGATCACTTCGCACGAGGTGCTGGCCTCCCGGGCCGTGACCGTGGCCGGGCAGCAGGGCTACATGGTCCGCTGGAAGGCGGTCACCAGCAAGGGCGCGGACGGCTGTGTCGAGTCGCTGGTCTTCCCCTCGCCCGCCGGCTCCCAGCGGCTCGTCGTCGTCCGCTTCGCCATCGACATCGGGCCCGGCGCGCCCCGGCAGTCCCTGCTGGACCAGATCACCAAGGGCATCAAGGCGTCGGCGGGCGGCAACGGCCAGGACGTGTGAGCCGCCGCGGCGGCCGCGGACGGGCATGATGCGGCCCGCTGCGGCGGGACCGGACATGATGCGGCCGGGCGGGGTTCCCCTCCGCTCCTGGGGAACCCCGCCCGGCCGGGGTGCGCCGCCCCCGTCCCCACGGTGCGGCGCGAGTGGGCCGCCGTCCGGTCATCCCTCGGACGGCGGCCCCGGTCTCATGTCAGTCCCAGCTCCGGGAGCAGCACCGCCTCGACGAAGCGCCGGAGGTAGTCCTCGTCCGCGTAGCGCCCCTCCAGGAGCGGGCGGACCCGCAGAACCCCCAGCAGTTGCGCGGGGACGTACTCCAGGGCCGGGTGGTCGGCGGGCACCTCACCGCGCTCCACCCCGCGGCGGACGATCTCCTGCAGGGCCTTCACCTCGGGCTCCACGACGGCTTCGCGCAGCGCCCGGGCGAGCTCCTCGTCCTGCATCGCGGCATGGCCGAGGGCCTGGACCAGCTTGGTGTCGCGCCCGGACCACTCGGCGGCCGCGCACGCCGCGGCGCGCAGGTCCCCGGCGAGCGAGCCGGTGTCGACACCCTCGAACCATGAACAGCGGCTGCTCCTGAGGGCGGCCGCCACGAACTGGGGCTTCGTCTTCCACTGGCGGTACAGCGTCGACTTGCTGCACCGGGTGCTGGCGGCGATGCCCTCCATGGTGACCGCCTCGTAGCCGCATTCGCGGATCCGTTCGAGCACGGTGTCGAAGAACTCCCGCTCCCGCTCGGGCGTGAGCTTGGAGCGGCGCGAGCCGGTGACCGTCTCCGGTCCGTCCGCCGCCTGCGACGTCATGGCGCTGCTCCTCGGTCGTGACACCGGCCGGGCGGGCCGCTTCACAGCAGTGTAACGATACGCCAGTGTACCGGTACGCAAGCGTATCGGTACACTGGCGTATCGATGAGCCTTGGACAGGACCCACTCCTTTGTCCAGTGGGTCCCCTCCTGGGCTCACCACGCACCACCCCATGCACGCACGTCAGCGAAGGGGCCGGGGGATGGATTCCCGCACCGAGCCTGAGACGGGGACGGCCACGGCACGCCGGCCGCCCCTGGTCCGCGAGGTCCTGCTGGTGGCAGGGCTCTTCCTGGTCTACAAGACCGGCCGGGTGCTCGCCGACGGCCACACCGCCGAGGCGTTCCGCAACGCGCACCGGGTCTGGGGCTGGGAACGCTCCCTCCATCTGCCGGGCGAGGGCGCCGTGCAGTCCGCACTGCTGCACGGCGACGCGCTGGTCCGCCCCGCGAACGTCTACTACGTGGCCGTCCACTTCGCCGCCACCGGGGCCTTCCTGGTCTGGCTGTACATACGGCGGCCGGGACACTATCTGTGGGCCCGCCGGGTCCTGGCCCTGGTCACCGGCGCCGCGCTGGCGCTGCACCTGACGTTTCCGCTCGCCCCGCCGCGCATGCTCGACGTGGCCCACCTGGTGGACACCGGACAGATGTACGGGCCCACGGTGTACGGCGCCGAGCCCGACACCGACTCGCTGGCGAACCAGTTCGCCGCCATGCCGTCACTGCACTTCGGCTGGGCGCTGATGATCGCCGTCGGCCTGATCGCGACGACCCGGTCCCGCTGGCGCCCGCTGTGGCTGCTGCATCCGCTGCTGACCCTGGTCGTGATCGTCGGCACCGCGAACCACTACTGGCTGGACGCGGCCGTGGCGGCCGTCCTGCTCGGCATCGCGCTGGCGGTGGTCCGCGTACCGTCGCCGGTACCGCACCGGCCTGCCGCCGCGCCCCGGGAGGCGGAGCCGGACGCGGTGCGGGATCCGGTGCCGTCATCCGCCCCCGCCGGACCCGTGACGGCAGACGGCGGCCCCGGCCTGGTCGGAGCCGGCCGGTGAACGGCACGCTGCTCGCCGTCGTCCTGTCCCTGTTCTCCGCCGTCGCGTACGCGGCCGCCGCGGTGGCCCAGGAGCGGCTGGCCTTCCGTGCCTCCGGCACCGGTGTGCTGCGGCTGCTCACGCGCGGCGCCTGGTGGTGGTCGGTCGTCCTGAACGCCTCCGCCGCGGCGCTGCACGTCGCCGCCCTGAAGTTCGGTCCGCTGACCCTCGTACAGCCGCTGGGCGCGCTCACCCTGGTGGCCGCGGTGCCGCTCGGGGCGCGGGCGGCGGGCCGCCGGGTCGGCGCGGTGGAGTGGCGGGGCACCGCACTCACGCTGATCGGCCTGGGTGCCCTGCTGGTGACGGCGTCCGGGCCGGAGCCCGACGATCTGCTCAGCCTGCCGGAGGCGCTGGCCGTGGCGGGCGCGACCGCCGCGCTGATCGGCGTGCTGTGCCGGCCCGGAGCCCGGCCCGGGCTGCGGCACGCGACCGCCTCCGGGTTCGCCTCCGGTGTCGCCTCGGCGCTCACGCAGACCGTGACGGTGGCGGCGACCGACCGCTCGGAACCGGTGCTCGGCGCTGAAGTCCTCGTCGTGGCCCTGCTGGTCGCGGCGTTCGCGACGGGCGGCCTGCTGCTGGCGCAGACGGCCTACCGGGGCGGTCTCGGCGCCCCGCTCGCGGTGGTGACCCTCGCCAACCCGGTCGCGGCGGCGGTGATCGGCCTGTCCCTCCTGGGCGAACGTCTCCAGGGCGGCGCGGCGGGGCTGTTGCTGACCGCGGCGGGGGCGCTGCTGGCGTCGTCGGGCGTGGTGACGCTGTCGCGGTCGGCGCCGGAGCCGTCGGCCGCGGACGGCGGCCGTCCGGTCGCGGCGGTGCCCGACCCGGAGGCGGGGCCCGCTTTCCACGAACTGCCGTTGCTTCCCCCGCAGACGACGCCGGCATCGCAACGCCTCACCGCGCGGTGAACGCACGGCGGCCGACACGTGCTCACGCACGCGCCGGCCGCCGGCCTGTTTCGTCCCCGAGGCTCAGCCAAGGCCCCGGGAGTCCTGCTTGAGCGCCGTGTCCACGGTGAGCGCCGTCGCCACGACGAGACTCAGCAGCGGCTCGGGCAGCTGGTAGTGGATCTGCAGGACGTAGTTGTCCGCGGTCGTGAACATCGTCTTCGCCAGACCTTCCCAGGTCTTGGTGATCCGGGCGACCTCGTTGTCCGCGTGGTCGACGATCGCGAAGTTCCAGGCACGCCAGTTCTCCGCCTTGATCGCACCGACCTGCCGGCCGTTCGCGTTCATGGCGAAGTTGATCTTGCCGATCATGTTCTGCTGGACGATCTCGCCCACGGGCTGCCCGTCCGGGCGCTCCACGACGACCCGCGACTTGAGGAACTTCGCGGGTCGGGTCAGCACCAACTGCGGCTGTCCGTAGGCATCACGGATCTCCAGCTTGTGCGTCATGAACTGGTCGAGGCTGGAGACGAAGCGCAGCACCTTCTTCAGCGCGCTCTGTCCGACCTCGACGACCGAGCCGAGCTGGTTGCCGTTCTGATCCATGACCTTGTACTCGTTGGTCAGCTCGATCAGCTTGGCCTTCTGGTTCACCACCAGGACCGGCTCCGTGAACAGGGTTCCGCCGCCGGGACCGCTCGGGGCGATCCCGGCCTCCTGCTGCACCTGACGCTGCACGCGCGGGTCGGCACCGGCTGGCTGCTGCGGAACCGCCGCATGGCCGTGGGCCTGCGGGGCCTGAGCCGCTCCCTGCTGGTCCGGGCTGGTGTGCTGGGTCCACTGCACGCCGTCCCAATAGCGGAGTGTACGGGGCGCGCCATGCGGATCCGGGTACCAGCCTGCAGGAGTGTTCGATTGCGTGGTCACCGGGGCACACTACCGCGAGCACATCGGTATCTGGCCAGCCCCCTCGATACGGGATCCTTCATCCCCGCGTACACCTTCGCCGCGTCCCCGCTCCGTGGCGATCGCGGGGTCGCTCACGCCCGGCCGCCCGTTCTCGACGTGCCCGGCGAAACGGCGCAGGAAGGACGGATCGGCGTCACACCCGACGCTCAGGTCGTACCAGCGCTTGCTCCTCTCCAGGCCGACCGTGTGCCCGACGGTGGCCCCGGGCCGGACCGTGACGGTCCTCGGGTGCCCTCCGTACCCGTCGGTGACCGTGAACCGCACCGTGCCCGATCCCTTGTTGGTGAAGGTCAGCCGCACGTCCTCACCGCCGTGCCGCGCGGTGACCTCGGGGCCGGCGCCTGTGCCGGGGCCCTTGAAGACGCGCAGGAACCCGTTCGGGCCGTGCACGGTCAGGTCGTACGAGCCGTTGGAGTACGCCGAGTTCCAGGTGTCCGACACGCTCTTGCCGGCCTCGGTGGTGTAGGTCCACGGGCCGTCGGCGCGGTTGCCGGACGTGACGAGGAAGGACGCGCCGGCGTGCCGTCCGGAGGCGAAGGTGAGCGTGAGGGTCCCGGCCGAGGCGTTCACCGACCCGTCCACGAGGGGCGCGTACTTCAGCGGGCGGGTGGGCCGCGGGTCCCGCTCCTGCCGGGGAAGGGCGGGGGCGGCGGGCGGGACCGGCACACAGTGGGGCGCTCGGGCCGCCGGGTGGTCACCAGTGCGGCGGCCGGCAGCAGTTCGGCGATGTCCCCTCCGTCGTACTTGACGCCGCCGTCGCGCTGCCCGCCGCCGTGAACGGCTTCGGGTGCACCGGGAGTTGTTTGTCGGAGATTTCCGGATGATGACCGAAGCGGGCCGCGGCGGGGAAGACTGGCGGCGTGTCAGAGATGCGAACGGCCGTGGACCGTATGCTGGTGCGCTCCGAGGCGGCGTGGACACCGGCCGTCGAAGGGCGGGTTGCCGGCGCCGGGGAGAACCCAGAGAGCTGGCTGCCGTCGGCGGCCGGGCTGCTGCGCGACTCCTGGAGCGAGGGCGGCCGGGACTGCGCGGTGGCCGCGGCGGCCGTTCTGGAGTACGCGCTCGACGTAGGGGAAAGGCTGGATCCACGGCGGCCCCGCTGGGTACTGCACCTGTGGCTGGCCGAGCGCACGCTGGCGCTGCGGTTCGAGGACCACCGGTTGTCGGACGACGTCCACCACCATCTCGCCGCCCAGACCCAGGGCCGGCCGGCGGACGATCCGGTGGCGGTCGCGGCGACCTACCCGGAGGAGCCCTCCCCCCGCCACTTCGAGCCGCTCCGGCCGTCGCATCCGCACGCCGTACGGCTGGCCGAAGGGCTCCCGGCGGAGGACCTGGTCCGGCCCTGTCTGCTGGCCCGGCTGGCGCAGTCCGCGCTGTTCCGCCTGGAATCGGGCGACATGTCCGCGCTGGAGGACGCCGGACGGTGGGCCGATGCTGCGTTCGCGGGCGTCACCGCCGACCATCTGGAGGCGAGCCTCGTCAGCTGCACCGCCGTCCACGCGGCGCTGGCGCGTTTCCGTGACCGGCCGAGTGACACACGGGGTGTACGGCTGGCGCTGAGGGCCGGCCGGTCGGCGCTACGGGCGGTCGAGCACTCCCGGCGCCACGGCACCCGCCCGGTCGACGACGAGGCCGCCTCGGCCCATCTGATGTTCTCCCTCGCCCTCACCGCCTCCCTGCCGCTCAACCCGGACGAGGAGGTGGTCGACGAGGCCATCGCCCA
Organism: Streptomyces caeni; assembly: GCF_042678285.1. Lineage (NCBI taxonomy): Bacteria > Bacillati > Actinomycetota > Actinomycetes > Kitasatosporales > Streptomycetaceae > Streptomyces > Streptomyces caeni. Next base: position 41,692 of record NZ_JBHUDX010000057.1, on the reverse strand, counting down.
GCTGGAGGCGTTCGGGGCCTGCGCGCCGCCCGACGACAACGGGATCTACGCCGGGAACATGCCGGCGTTGCTGGGCGCGCGGGCCGTTCTCACCGGGTCGCACGCCGACCTCCGGCGCTCGGACGAACTGTGGGCCGCGCTCCAGCGGGACCTGCCACCGGACCACCCCCTGCTGCCGCACATCGCGGACAAGCGCGCCGCGTGCGCCAAGATGGCGAAGACGCTCCAGCGGCTGCCGTTCAACGGCGCCCGGCTGCTCAAGCTCGTGGGTCCGGTGCTGGGACCGCTGCTGAGCGGGGTGCAGCTGCCGCCCGTCCGGATGTATGCGCCGCCGGGCCGCCCCGGCGTGCGTTCCCCCGGCCCCGGTCCGGAGGACTTCGCCCCCTTCACCGGCGTCCCCCGGCCCGCCTCGGCAGACGCCGGGCCCGGCCGCACCGGGGCCTCCACCGTCGAATGGCCGCCCGGGCCGCCCGCGGACCCCGGGCCTGCGCAGCCGGCCTCCGCGGCCGACCTGGACGGGCTGCCGCCGGAGGCCGTGGCCGTGCGGGGCGCCCTGCTGGGCGCGGGGGTCAGCGATCCGCGCCGGCTGGCCCTGGCCGTGGACCAGTTGAAGGCCGTGCTGGCGGGGCCGCTGCCCGACGGGCGGCGGGGCTTCGTCGCCTCCGTCCTCGTGCAGCTGCTGGCCGCGCAGTACACCTTCAGCGAGGACCTGGAGGACCTGGAGCGGGTCGTGCGGTGCGGGGACGAGCAGCTGGCCCTGCTGCCGCCCACGAGTTCGCGGTACGTCGATCTGCTGTGCGCGGTGGAGATGCACCGGCACGCCCACGGGACACTGCACCAGGACGAGGCAACGATCGCCCGGGCCTGCGACGCGCTGGCCTGGGCGGTCGCCCGGATGCCGGAGATGTCGGCGAGCTGGCTCGGCTGTGTCATCCCCTACGCGCACGCCCTGGCCACCGTCTCCCTGCTGCGCCGGGACGTGACCGGCACCCAGGAGGCGGTACGGCTCGTCGAACTGGCGGCGCGGAGCCTCGAAGCCCTGCCGGGCCGGCCGGAGTACTCGCCCGAGCTGGCCGAACTGCGCGAGCAGCTCCGCCCCGCCCTGGCCACCGTCGCCGAACTGGTCCGCCGCGCCCACGACGACGTCACCTGGCACCGCTACGGCAAGGAGGAGCCCGTCTCCTGGGAACCGGCCGCCAACCGGGTGCTGCCGCCCCGGGCCCGGTTCGAGAACGCGCGGACCGCGCTCGGCGAGGCGGTGGAGCGCCGGGACTGGGCCCTGGCGACGGATGCCGCAGAGGCCGCGCTGGAAGCGCTGCCGCTGATGGTGTCCCAGGCGCTGCACCGCGACGACCGCCAGGCCGTTCTGCGCACCGCACTGCTCGGCCGCCGCCATCCGGCCCCGGCCGGCACCCGCCGCACGGCCGACCTCCCGGACCGGCTCACCGGAACGAGCCTGGCCCGCACCGCGTGCGCGGTGGCGCTCGCCGCGGGCCGCACGGAGCAGGCAGCGGCACTGCTGGAGCAGGGGCGGGCGGTGCTGATGGGGCAGGACCTCCAGGCCCGCAGCGACGTCTCCGACCTGGCCGCGGTCCACCCGCGGGCGGCCCGCGAGTTCACCGCCCTCGCCCGCCGGCTGCGGGAGACGGAGACGTCCGGCGCGCCGGACGGAGGACCGGGCAGCCGGCAGCGGCACGCGGCGGGTGCGGCGGACGGGCCCGGCGAAGCCGCGCGGATCCGGGAACAGCACGCGGTAGCCGAGGAGTGGCGGCGGCTGCTGGCCCGGATCCGGGGGCTCGACGGGTTCGAGCACTTCCTGCTGCCGCCGAGCGCCGAGCAGATGCGGCGCGAGGCCGAGGAGGGACCGATCGTCCTCATCAACATCGACCGGCTGCGCTCCGATGCCCTCGTCGTCACGGCCGAGGACATCAAGCTTGTGCAACTCGATGCCACCGAGGGGCGGCTCGCGCACACCGCGCGGCAGTTCCTCACGGCGGTCTCCGCGGCTGCCGGCGAGTCGCGCGCCCGGCGCAAAGAAGCCTCCGAGACCGTGTTCGACACTCTCGAATGGCTCTGGGACTCCATCGCGGAACCCGTGCTGGAGGCGGCGGGCCTGACCCGGCCGATCCCCGAAGGCAGCCCGCACGGTGCGGCGCCCAGGCTGTGGTGGTCGGCGTCCGGGCCGCTGGCCCATCTGCCGCTGCACGCCGCCGGTCATCATCGGGTGGCCTCGCGGGGGGACGGGCGCTCTGTGCTGGACCGGGTCGCCTCCTCGTACACACCGAGCATCAGGGCGCTGCGGCATGCCCGGCAGGCCCCGAAGGCGGGCCGGGGCGCCGGGCCCTTCCTGGCAGTGCGCCGGCCCACCGGTGCCGACGGCCGGGAGGGCGCGTCCGTGGCGGAGGTGGCGGCGATGGCCCGTACCCTGGGCGGGCTGCGGACCGTGCAGGGCGCCGACGCGACGGTCGGACGGGTGCTCACCGAGCTGTCCTCGGCGGCCACCGTGCACTTCGCGTGTCATGGGCTCAGCGACGCTGAGGACCCGTCCAGAAGCCATCTGGAACTCGCCGACGGACGGCTCGGGGTGCTGGACGTGGCCCGCAGGCATCTGCCGCACGCCCAGCTCGCCGTCCTGCTGGCCTGCCACACCACCCGCACCGACCGCCTCCCCGACGAGGCCGTCCATCTGACGTCGGCGTTCCAGACGGCCGGGTATCCGCAGGTGGTGGGGTCGCTGTGGGAGGCGACGGATCTGGTGTCGGTGCGGCTGACGGAACGTCTGTACCGCGCCCTGCGGACGTACGGCGGCGGCCTCGACGTCACCGACACCGCGCGGGCCGTGCACGGGATCGTACGGGAACTGCGGGCGCGGCATGCCGGGTCGCCGCGCGTATGGGCGCCGTACGTCCACACGGGGCGCTGACGGGTGACGACGAGTGAGCGAAAGGACGACGGCGTGAGCACATCGGACAGGGCGGCCACGATCGACCGGGAGACGGCCGGCGCGGCGCGTCTGGCACTGCGGCTGATGCTGGAGGAGTGGCGGCTGCCGCCCCAGGGGTGGGAGGAGATCGCCGAGCTGCTCGACGAGTTGTCGGGGGCCGTCGCCGCGGGGGACGTGGTGGCGGTGGACGCGCTGACCGGCGAGCTGGAGGAGCTGTCGGGCAGCCGGGTCACCCGAATCGAGGGCGCTCAGGACGGGACGTCGCCGGAGGACGACGGGAAGGTACCGCTGCCCGAGCCGTACCGTGAGCGTGCCGTCGCCCTCGTGCACGCACTCGACCCGGACCCCGCGCCCGGCGGACCGCGGCCCGCGCCCTCCGAGCGGACCTGACGGCGAACCGATGCTGTCGGTACTCGCCAATGTCGCGATCGGTCTGCTGACCAGCCTCGTCGGTCTCGGTCTGGGGTCGTTGTGGGAGCGGGGACGGCGGACCAGGGCGCTCTACCGCAAGGCCGCTTTCTTCGGCACCCGGCCGGGCGAGCACTGTGTGATCGTCGTCGGCGCCAAGCACGGGCAGCCGGGCACGACCCAGCAGCGGGATCTGCGGGCGGTCGTCGAACTGACCGTCCTGCTGAGCGAACTCGGCTGCCGGGTGAGCGTGGAGTCCGGCGATCTGCGCGGCAGCAACGGCGACCGTGCCGAGTTCTGTGTCGGCGGACCGATCGGCGGCTCCAATCCACGGACCGGCGGGCATCTCACGGCCCATCTGCCCGGGGTGACGATCACTCCGTTCGGCGACCGCCCGGACTCGGTGGCGATCGTGGTCGGCGGGGAGCGCTACTACTTCGACCGGGGGCACCAGGAGTACGCGGTGGTCGCCAAGTTCACGCCACCGGAGTCGAGCCGGCCGGTCATGCTGGTATGCGGGCAGAGCTCGGTGGCGAACCAGGCGGCGGTCCACTTCCTGCGGCGGGAGTACGCGCGGGTGGCCCGGTCGGTGGCGTCGGTCGACCGGTACTGCCTGCTGGTGAAGGTATCCCACATCGATGTCTATTCGTTCCACCGGTCGATGCTCGAACGGGACGTGTCGGCGGAGGCGTTCGCGGCGGTCGGCTGAGCACACGGACGGGCCAGGTCCGCATATGGCGACGAGCACCCGGTCCCCCGCACCGGGTGCTCGTCGGGCCCTCGGGGCCGAAGGCCGGTCGGTGGGGCCTTCAGATGCCCGAATGCTCCATGGACGGATCGAGTTCCGCCAGCCCGTCGACGTACCGGCGGATCTTGCGGTTCGCCTTGATGCCGAAGGAACCGAGGTTGCGGCCCACGCCGAGCATGATCTCCCGGTGCGCGCCCCGGTCCCACATGTACATGTGCACCGCGGACTTCTGGATCTCCGCTCCCCGTCCGCCGAGCAGCGCCATCACGGCGAAGTCGGGGCGGTCCTCGGCCACTGTGTCGAAGACCGAGCCGCTGGGCTCCTCGAAGGTGGTGCCCGCGCCGGTGATGTTCTCGTTCCACCAGCTCACTCTCATCGCCCTGCGGAAGACGTCGGCCGCCTCCGCCATCGACAGCCGGGTCGTTATCTCCACCGGTGGCTTGGCCATGCGCTGTTCTCCCTACTCGTTCCGCTTGCTCTACTTGTCCTCGAAGACCTTTTCGCTGAACCGGTAGCGCTGACCGCTGTCGATCCAGTTCTTGCAGGCAGGGTTGCGGCACTCGTAGACGACCCACGAGCCCATCGGCTGCCGTTGTTCGCTCTTGACGCTCATGCGCTGCCGGCAGACCTGGCAGCTACGGCCCTTGGCCATGTCTTTTCTCCTCGGGGCTCGGTTGCTTCAGAAACGGGACGGAGGCAGGGGTACGAACGGGCGCAGTTCGTCGGCGACCCAGTGGACGGGCGTCTGGAACGCCTCGCCGATCCGGGTGTAGAGGTCGTGCAGGGTGTCCGCCGACGTCCAGTCGAAGCGGCCACGAGTGGGGTCGGTGTCGCTGGTCGGCGCGTCGATGACGGCCTTGAAACGGCTGTCGTGCGCGGCGGCGACGTAGACGACGTTGGAGTCCGGCGCCTCGGTGATCTGCGCGATCCGGCGCAGCTCCCCCAGCGCGAGGGGCGTGATCCGTGCCTCCTCGGGCGTCGGCCGGGGCCGGCCCACGAGCCAGGGCTCGGAGCGCTTCTCCTGCCAGAACCGCCAGTCGTCGGCGGACAGCCGGTTGCTCGGCACCCCGTTCGCCCGGAAGAACTCCAGCGCGGCCATCCGTACGGCGTCGTAGGCCGGGCTGCTGAAGTCGGAGCCGGCCAGGTTCCACACCGTGCGCGCGGCGCCGAACAGGGCGAAGCCACCGGCCGGCAGCACGGCGTCCGCCAGCGCGCGGGCGAAGCCCTCCGGGTCCGACTGCGCGAACGGCAGGAACGGCGCCTGGAGTTCGCCCCATACGTCCGAGGCGTCGATGTCGGTGCCGCCGGGGTCGAACTCGAAGCGGCCGAACCGCTCCATCCGCGACACCACGTCGTCCGGCAGCCGTGTGGCGCGGGGAGTCCTGGGGAACAAAGCCATGGTCTTCTCCTGGCGCAAGAGCAGGAACCGGCCGGTGCGGGCGCACCGGAGCCGGGCGCAACCTGTGTAACAAGGGCGGGAGTTCGCACTCAACGGTTCTCCGGCGAACCGGACGATCTCCGGAAAACCGGGATGGCCGGTGGGCAGGCCCACGAGAACGGGACGACTCGCCCGGCCGTGTGCGAGACTCGGCGGGACCATCGACGGCAACGCCGGTGTGCAGAAGGGGAGTCGCGCGCGATGGGGCGTCCGCAGAAGGAGATCGTCCTGGACGGGTCACCGGTCCGGCTCTTCGCGTACTGGCTCCGGGACCTGCGCGGATCGGCCGGGCTCACACTGGATCAGCTGGCCCGTCGCACCGGGTACGGCAGGACGACCGTCAGCGACGCCATGCGGGGCGAGAACCATCCCACCCGTCCGGTCACTCTGGCGATCGTCGGCGCCTGCGGGGGCGATGTGCGGCGGTGGGGCGAGTACTGGGCGCAGGTGCGCCGGGCCCTGGACCCCGATTGCCCGGACGGCCCGGCCGGGATCGCCCCGCCGCCCTGGGACGGCCCGGCGGACGGCACGACCGGGGTGCACTCCGAGCAGTGCCCGGCGGATTGCGAGCGCACCGAGCCGCACGGATGGTACACCGAGTCCGTGTTCACCCGGCTCAGGCTGGACACCCCGACTCCCGAGGCGCTGGAGCGCCGGATCGTGGTCGCGACCTGCGACGGTCTGGCCCGGATACCCGTCGGGGTCAGCGTGCCCCGGCGCGCCGGTGACACGACGCCCGGGCACGGCCTGGAGATCTCCGTCGTCCAGGGGGGACGGCTGGAGGACGGCGGGCCGCAGTACGAGAGCTACTTCGAGCGCTTCCTGGTGCTGCCCGCGCCGCTCACGGCCGGGACGCGACACGTGTACGAACTGCGGCTGCGGATCCCGCCGGCCCAGCCGATGGCACCGCACTTCGTGCATGTGCCGCTGACCCGCAGCGAGCACTTCCGGCTGCGGGTCCGCTTCGACCGGGCGAGGCCGCCGCGCACGGTGTGGCGGCTGGCCGGGGTGCCCCCCGCCGTGATCTACCAGCAGAACCCGGGCACGCCGGCGCTGCGCCCGGACGAACAGGGACTGGTGGACGTCGAGTTCGGGGCGATGAAGGTGGGCTACGGCTACGGGCTGTGCTGGCTGGAGGCGGGCACCGGGGGATAGTCCGCTTCCTTCGTGCCCAGTTTGGCTCGGACCGGCTCGGTGTCGGGGTGGTGCAGGTCCTGGAAGAGCGCGAGGGCCTCCTCCCACAGGGCACGCGCGTCCTCGCCCCGGCCGAGTGCCGCGTGGGCGTCCCCGAGGTGCTCCAGAGCGTGGGCCTCGCGGTAGCGGTCGCCCAGGGCCCGGTCGAGGTCCAGGGAGACCTCGTAGTGGCCGATCGCGGCGGCGGGCCGGCCGAGCCCCTGTTCGGCGCGGCCCATGCCGATCAGGATGCCCGCCTGTCCGTCGAGGTGGCCGAGCCGGGTGTAGAGGTCCAGGGCCCGGCGTGCGTGGTCGAGGGCGACGGTGTGCTCTCCCAGCCGTTCCCACTGCTGGGCCACGGAGGTGAGGCCGTCGGCGAGCGCGAGCGGGTCTCCGGTGCGCTCGGCCATGGCGAGGGCGAGCCGGGCGTGCGGCAACGCCCTGCGGGGGGCGCCACAGGAGTCGTACACCCGTACCAGGGAGAGCCGTACCTCCCGTACGCCCTCCTCGTCGCCCAGGTCGCGGCAGGTGCGCAGGGTCTCGTACAGCAGGTCCAGCGCCTCCCCGGTGCGGTTGAGACGGGAGAGGGCGTCGGCGAGCCGGCGAGTCGCGGTGGCGCGGGCGGCGCGGTCTCCCGCCCGGCCTGCGGCGTCGCGGGCCAGTGCGTGCACGGCGGCCCGCTGGGCGCGGCGGCCGGAACGGCGCAGATGGACGGCGCAGGCATCGGCGAGTCGCCAGGCGTACGGTTCCAGGCCCACGGTGGCGGCGGCCTGGGCGATGACGGCCTGCAGCGAGGACAGTTCCGCCTCGAACCAGCCGGTCGCCGCGGCGTGGTCGCCGATCGGCGACTGCTCGGCGGTGGGCTTCGGCGCCCCGCGGGGTGTCGGACGCCAGGGTTCGAGGTGATGGTCGGCCAGGCGTGCGGTGTCCAGATAGTGCCGCAGCAGCCGCTCGGTGCCCTCCCGGCGCTCCTGCGGCGGGCCACCGTCGAGGAGTTCCGCGGCGTAAAGACGAAGCAGGTCGTGCAGGGCGTAACGGCCGGGGGTGTGCTGGCGGACGAGGTGGGCGGCCGTGAGAGTGTCGAGGAGGGCGGTGGGCGGGTCCGTGGCCCCGATGAGGCCCGCACAGGCCGTGGCGTCGAACTCGGGTCCGGGGTGGCAGCCGAGGAGCCGGAACAGGCGGGCGGCGGGCGGCGGCAGCAGCGCGTACGAACCGTGGAAGACGGTCCGTAGGTCGACATCCGCGTCCTGCACCCCGAACAGGTCCAACGGCGCTCGGGCGCACCGCAGTTCACGGACCAGGGCGCCGACCGATCCGGCGGGGACAGCGGCCGTGCGGGCGGCGGCGACGCTCAGCGCGAGCGGCAACCGGGCGCACAGGTCGACCAGTTCGTCGGCCTCGCGCGGCTCCAGGGCGAACCGCTCGGCGCCCATCTGCCGTTCCAGGAGGGTGCGGGCGGCGTAGCGGGGCAGCACGTCGAGGACTATGCGCCGGGCGCCTTCGCGTACGACCAGGCCGTCGAGGCGGTTGCGGCTGGTGACGACGGCGACGGAACCGGATTCGGTGGGCAGCAGCGGCCGTACCTGGTCGGTGGAGCGGGCGTTGTCCAGGACCAGCAGCACCCGGCGGCCGGCCAGCAGGGTGCGCAGCAGTCCGGAGGCAACGGCGGTGTCGGCCGGGACGGCGGCGGGGGTGACGCCGAGGGCCTGGAGGAAGCCGTGCAGGGCCTCGCCGGGGTCCATGACCGCCTCGTCGCCGAAGCCCCGCAGATTGACGTAGAGCTGGCCGTCCGGGAAGCGGGCCTGCGCCCGGTGCGCCCAGTGCAGGGCGAGCGCGGTCTTGCCGACACCCGCAGTGCCCTCGACGACGGCGACGACGGCTCTGCCCGTGGCAGAGTCTTCGGACCGGCTCTGTAACGCTTCCAGCCGGGCGAGTTCGGCGTCCCGGCCGACGAAGACGGGGTGTATCAGGGGAAGTTGACGGGGGACGGCGAGCGCGGCGGAGGAGTGGCGGGCAGAGGTGCGGGCGGCGGTGGGGCGCAGTCGCCGGGCGGCGTCGGCCTCGTCCCGCAGGGTGGCGAGCCGGCCGGCCTCGGGTCCGGCGACGCCCAGCGCGGCGAGGATCGCGTCGAAGACTCCGGTGCCGGGCAGGGTGGTGCCGTTGAGGTAGGCGTACAGGCTGCTGGTGGAGACGTTGAGGCGTCTGGCGAGTTCTCGGCGGTCCAGTGTTCTGCCGAACCGTTTCTCGGCCTGGACGACGGCGCGGGCCAGTTCGGCCGCCAGCCGCTGTCCGAGTGCCGTTCCGTCTTGGCCGGACGGCCAGGGGGCTTCGTTCACCACCGTTCCTCCGCGGGGACGTTCACGGGTCCGCACCGCGCGGATCCAGACGTTTCCAGTGTGTTCCAGGATCGCGGGCGGCCGGACGGATCCACATGTTTGCCTGCGGATTCCACACCGAGGGGATAACGGCCCTCGAACGGCCGCAGGAGGACGACAGCCGTGCAGACCCACTGAACACCGCGCCGCACCCGATCCCGGACCTCCACGTCCACCGGGGGGACGTGGAGGGCCGGTTGCGGGCCGGACGTTCCCAAAAGGCCAAGGCGGGAGGGCGGTTCCGGTGGGCGGACGCGGATCAGGTGGTCTCGTGGCGGCGGACGCAGTCGAGGACGGTGGCGGCGGCCGCGGCCCAGGTGTAACGGGCGGCCATTGCCTTGCGGAGCTCCGCGGCGTCACGGAACGCGGCCTCCGGACTGCGTACGACGGCGTGGATGGACTGCGCCCAGGTCTGGATGTCGGCCTTGCGGCTGCCCCGCGTGGCCTCCACGTCCACCACGGCCCGAGCCGCGACCGGCGACTGCTGGGCGCGCAGCAGCATGCCCAGCCCACTGCGGCCGCTGACCAGCACCGGCACCCCGGAGGCGATCGCCTCCGCACCGGCCAGGCCGAACGCCTCCGCCCGTGAGGGCATCAGGACCAGACTGGCCCGCGCGAGGTCGTTCTTGATCCGCCGGGGATCAGCGGAGTAGCGGCGGGGAATGACGTCCACGGCGGAGTTGCCGACCCACTTCTCGACCTGCGCCGCCAATGCCTCGGACTCGTCGTCGGGCACCCCCCGCACGAGCAGGTGCCACGAACCGGGCCCAGCCGCTTTCGAGGCCGCTTTCCCCACCGCCCGGGCGGCGATGTCCAGCCCCTTGAGATCGGCGTCCTCCAGCCGGCCCAGCAGCAGGATCTGCGGGATCTCACCCGGCCGCGGCGGGGTCGCCTGCGTCTCGCCGTCGAAGCCCGGGTCGATGCGTACGGGTGCGGCCAGGTCCTGGTACTCGGGCGTGCGCAGATGGGGCCACAGGGCCCGCTCCAGCCGGGGGCCGACGGGCATCGGGTGCAGCGCGCCCCGGCAGAGTCGCAGTTCCAGATCCGTGCGGTCCTCGGCGCGCTGCGCCAAGTCCCCTTCGGCGTGGGGTTTGTGGGCTTCCGCCTGGTCCGGTTCGACGTGCAGGAAGTGCAGTCGCCCGGCATTCTTGAAATAGCGCTCGACCAGCACCTTGGCCGCCGGTCCCGTGACCCTGCCGTGCCCGAGGACGAGGTCGGGCACGAACCCGTCGGCGAACGCCGGCGGCACCGACAGTGCCGCCTGCCTGGTGAGCCCCGGCTGAGCGACGTCGATCAACCGCACCCCGCCCCCGGCCGCGTCCGCGCGCTCCTGCGGGGTGGAGGTCTCGACCATGACCCGGACGTCCGCCTTCTGCCGGGCGAGAGCGACGCTCAGCTTGCTGTTGAACGCGCTCAGGCCACCGCGCGCCGGAAACCACTCGTCGGCGACGACCAGTACCCGCACCGGCCGGCCCGGCTCCCGCCGGGGGCTCGGCAGAGGATCGCCGACCCCGGCCCGCTTGAGCAGGTCGAGAAAGGCGTCCAGCCACCAGAGGAACGACGAGGCGAACCGCCGGTCGTCCTCCGCCACGGCCCCGCCGTCGAGGCCCGACGCCTCCAGGGCACGTTGGGCGTTCTCCCAGATGCCGTCCACCGAGTCCCGGATGAAGTGGACTTCGGCTGTCGAGGGCAGTTCCCGGTCCGGGCCTCCGTCGGGCGGCCGCACCACGGCCAGCGGTCCCATCGTCCCCGCGGCCCTGGCTTCCGCCAGCCAGTGATGCGTTCGCCGCTGGTGGCGGATCGCCGTCATGTGCATCAGATACCGGACGAAGTCCGGCATCTCCGGGTGGCCGCCGTCGGACCACGCCCATGCGCCCAGCCGCGCGTCCGCACCGGCCCGCCCGAGCAACCGCAACAGCCGCCGCGGGTCCGCGTCGTCACCCCGCTCTGGTTCCAGAACGTCCACGTCACCCGGTGTTTCCGTCGGTGCCTTGCCCAACTCCAGTGTCACCGCGCCCAGATGGCACGCCCCGAGCGGGCCTACGACCTTCTCCAGCCGCTCGCGCAGCCCGGACCACTCCCGGTCCGGACCGGCGCCGAGCAGGAGCGACAGATTGAGGATCTCCCGGTGCCGGCGCAGGATCGCCTGATCGAGCCGGTCGGCGGACTGCACGCCCGCCACCACGACCGAGCCGCGCGAGGGCGGGCCGGGCAGAGCGTCCGGCACCCGGACCGGCAGCCTGGCGTACAACTCCCTGTCGGCGTGCTGCAGTTCACGGAAGCGCCCCCACATCGCGCGCAAGGAGGCCACCCCTTCCTCGGCGCGTGTGCCGTCCAGCGGGACGAAGACGTGGACCGCGACCTCCTGTTCCGTGATCTGGCGCGCCGTCAACGCATGCTCGGTCGCTTCTCCATCGGGCACGTGCCGGTACACCCCCGCCTCGCGTCGCCGCTCCCGGCGCTTGTCTCGCTACAGTTGAGTCCATGCAGTCTAGGGCGGATTCACCCGGTACGGGCATGGACGCGGCGTTGCTCGCCCGGGCCCGCGAGTTGCTCGACGACGTCCCCACCTGGCGGCTTCCGCCGGCCGCATGGTCGCGCCCCGCCGCCGCGGTCGAGGCACTCGCGGCGGCGTACGAGGCCGGGGACGCGGTTGCTCTCGGGGTCGCCGTCGCCCGGCTCGAAGTCCTCAGTCCGAACCGGGTGGAGCGCATCGCCGACCCGGCCGACGTCACGCCGCCGGAGCCCTTGCGGGAGCGGGTGACCGCCCTGGTGCACACCATCGCCGAGCCTGACGAGGGCACACCGAAAGAAGCCGACGGTGACGACCGGCGCTGAGGCGGGGCGCCCACTCCTGTGAAGCCGTCGCCGCACCGCCGTGTGCGTCTCGCCCTGGCGCTGCGACGCGCCCGCCGGGCGACCGTGGACGGCCGCTTCCCGCGCCGTACGGACCGCGCCGTCGGTTTTCTGGAGGCCGCCCTGGGGTTGGCCGGGCGGGAGAACCGGGTGGCCCTGCTGGAGGGGATCGCCGCTCTGCACGCCGAGTCGGCCCGGCGCGGCGGGGGTCCGGCCGCAGGGGTGCGGTCGGTGGAGGCACTGCGCCGGGCCCTGGCCGACGCGGGACCGGACGAGGCGGTGGTCCTCGCACAACTCGCCGAAGCCCAAGCCGGGTTGCATGCGATGACGGGCGACACCGGGCCGCTACGGGAGGCCGTCGCCGCCGCGCGCCGGGCAGCGCACCGGGCCCCCGACGATCCGCCGGCCCGGATCACGGTCCTGTCGTCGGTGGCCGGGCTGCTGCTGCGGGCGGGGGCGGACCTCGCCGATCCCGGACTGTTCGAGGAGGCCGTCGTGGCGGTCGGGGACTCGCTCGCCGCGGGCGGCGGTTCGCTGCTGCATCTGGCCCAGGCCCATCGGCTGAGGTACGAGTACGACGGCGACGCCGAGACGCTCGCGCGCGCCGAGGCGGCGGCCCGGGACGCCGTGGCGCAGTGCGAGGAGCACGGGCTCGACGCGGCCGACGAATACGCCGAACTCGCCCAGGTCCTGCGCTACCGGTCCGGCCGCACCGACGATCCGCGCCTCGCACGGGAGGCCGCGGCCGCGGCACGCGAGGCGCTGGACCGCACGGCCGACGGCGACGAGGAACACTCCAAGCGGGCCTGCCTCCTGGCGGGCGCCCTGAGCGAGTGCCACTACGCCGGGGACCCGGAGGCTCTGGCGGAGGCGGTCGCGGTCGTGCGCGCGGCCACGGCCTTTGAAACAGCGAGACCGGGGGCGGCGGCGGGCGCCCGCCGGGCCGCCGCCCCGGGGCCTGCGGGCCACTCGGCCGCGCCCCCGGACTGCCCCACCCTGGCGGCCGGCCGTTCCGACGTCTGGCAGATCGCCGCCGCAGTGCTGTGCGCATGGGCCGATCAGCACGAGGACGCCGGCGTGGCAAAGGAGGCCGAGCGGGCGGCGCGGACCGCGCTGGGCCTGGCCGGGGACGACGAGCAGCGGCGGGCCGACGCGCTCGACACCCTCGCCGACGTCCTGCGCTGCGGCTATCTGCTGAGTGGCGATCCCGGGCTGCTGGACGAGGCGATCGCGTACGGCGAGTCGGCCGCCCCGCTCGAGGCCGGCCCGCCCGGCGACCGGGCCGGACGCATCGGCAACCTCGGAGTCCTGCTGCGCCTGCGGCACGAGGAGACCGGGGCGCCCGCCGATCTGGACGCGGCGATCGGCCGTTACGGCGAGGCCCTCGCCCTGCTCGGCGACGACCACCCCGACGCCGGGATCCACTTCAACAACCTGGGCTCCGCCCTCGCCGCCCGCACCCGGCTGCACGGCGTCGACGACGGGCTCGACGGGGCGATCGCCGCAGGCCGGGCCGCCGTACGCGGCGCCGGTCCCGCCCACCAGCGGGTGCTGCGGCTGAGCAACCTGGGCGGGGCTCTGTACGCGCGCTACACCCGCGACGGTGACCTCGCCGACCTGGACGAGGACATCGACCTCCAGCGCGAAGCGCTGCGCCTGGCCCCGTCGGGCCATCCCGAGCGCCCCGGTCTGCTCAGCAATCTGGCCACCGCCCTCACCGAGCGCCACGAGACGCTCGGCGTCCGGGACGACCTGTCCGAGGCGCTCGCGCTCCTGGAGGAGGCGATGGCGGCCGGGCCGGCGTCCCGGCGGCTGGCGACGGTCGCGGGCGCCCACGGTCTCGCGCTGCACGCGCACCACCGCGTCAGCGGCGACCAGGACTCGCTGGAGCGGGCCCTCGGCAGCCTGCGCACGGCCGTGGCGGCCACCGCGCCCGCCGATCCGCATCTGCCGCTCCAGCTCGCCAATCTGGCGGCCTCGCTGCGGGCTGCGTCGGCACATCGCGCGGCGGGCGCCACCGAGGCCGTCGGGGCGGCGCGCGGTGCCCTGTCCTCGCTCGGCGAGGGGCGGTCGGCCACCGCGGTCCGCGGCAGTCTGCTCCTCGCCCTGGCCGCCCGGTCCGGCGACGGGGACCTCGACGAGGCGGTGACGCTGGCCCGCCGGGTGGTCGCGGACACCCCGCCGGACGATCCCGACCTGGGCCGCTCGCTGGCCAACCTCGCCTATGTGCTGAACCTGCGGCACGAGTCCACCGGCGAGGCGGACGACCTGGCAGGAGCACTCGACGCCCTGCGGGCCGCCGCCCGCACCGGGACCGGCCCGGCGGACGTCCGGCTGCACGCGGCCCGTGACTGGGGCCGGCTGGCGGCGCTGACGGGCGATGCGCGGGCCGCGGCGGAGGCGTTCGCGCTCGGGGTGGAGCTGCTGCCGGCCGCCACGCCCCGCCGGCTTGAGCGGCCCGACGCCCAGCGAAGGCTCGCAGAGGCCGCGGGGCTGGCGAGTGACGCGGCCGCGATGTGCCTGGCCTGCGGGGATCCCGAGCGGGCCCTGAGCCTGCTGGAGCTCGGCCGCGGGGTGCTCCTCAACCGCAGGTCGGGGATCCGCGCCGACCTCGCGGACCTCCACGACGCCGACGCCGGTCTCGCCCGGCGCTTCGAGGAACTGCGCGACGCGCTCGACCGGCTGGATCATCCCCCGCTGCCGCTGCCCGCCCCGCCGCCGGAGACGGAGGTGACCGGCCGGGAGCGGGAACGCCGCCGGGACCTGGAAGCCGAGCTCGACGTCGTCGTACGCAGGATCAGGACGCTGCCCGGGCAGTCCGGGTTCCAGCGGCCGCCGTCGGTCGCCTCGCTGCTCGCCGAGGCCGCGCACGGTCCGGTCGTCGTGGTGAACGTCAGCGGGTACCGCTGCGACGCGCTGCTGCTCACCGCCGAGGGGCTGCGGCAGGTGCCGCTGGACGGCCTGGACGCGGACGAGCTGGAGCGGGCGGCGGGCGTGTTCCACGCGGACGTCGTCACCGCGCTGGATCCCCGGGCCGCCCAGGACGACGTCGACGCGGCCAACGAGCGCGTCACGGCGACACTCGGCCTGCTGTGGCGGGAGGTGGCCGCCCCCGTCCTCGCCGAGCTGCAGGTGACGGACCCGGACACCCGGGTCTGGTGGGTGCCGACCCAGGCGCTGTGCCGGCTGCCGCTGCACGCCGCGACGGCGGCCCAGGACGCCTCAAAGTCGCCGGCGGACGGCACGGTGTCCCCGGAGTCGCTGGTGGACCGCACCGTGTCCTCGTACACGCCCACGGTCACCGCGCTGCACCACGCACGGGCCCGCGGCGCGGCGCCGGACCGCATGGTGGCGGCCGTCGTGCACGCCGACGTGCGCCGCCCGGGACTGCCGGAGCTGCCCGCCGCGCGCCGCGAGGCCCGGGCGGCGGCGGACCGCCTCGGCGTCGAACCGCTGGACCTCGCCGAGTGCGAGCGGGAGGTCCTCATCGACGCGCTGATCACCTGCACCCATCTGCATCTGGCGCTGCACGCGGTGGCGGACCAGGACGACCCGGGCACCAGCCGCTTCCTGCTGCCGGACCTCGATCTGACCTTCGCCGAGATCGCCGCACGCCGGGACCGCTGGGGCCGTCTCGCGTACCTCTCGGCGTGCGAGACGACGTACACCCCCCGCGACCTCGCGGACGAGGCGATCCACCTCACCTCCGCGTTCCTGCTCGCCGGGTTCTCCGGGGTGATCGGCACACTGTGGCGGGTACCGGACGCCGTCGCCGAGACGACGGCCCGCGTGTTCTACGACGCCCTGGACACCGTCCGCGACGCACCGGCCGTCGCCCTGGCCCGTACGGCGCGGCTGGTCCGCGTCCACTACGGCGACGCCCCGGCGGCGTGGGCGGCCCATCACCACGTCGGCGTCTGAGCGCCCTGAGGCCTGCGGCGGTGTCGGAAAGTGCCGTTTGCATCATGGGCGAGAGCGGGGCGCCAGTGCTCCGGCGGGCGACGTTCGCCCGTCAAGGAGCGGCGTCGTGGGGGCACCGCCCGGACGAGCGGAGCCGAGAGCGGGAGCGTGCTCTCGGCGTGCCGGCCGGAAGCCCTCGTACCGGACGTACCCGGGCTCTCGGCCGGTGCGGCGAGTGGGGGTGCCCCTGCTCGAAGAGCCTGGGGGAACGTGCCGGGCGTCCGGTGGGCGCGGAGGGCGACGGGGCAAACGCTGCCTGCCGGGGCGCTAGGGGGTGTTTCGACAGTCCTGTGCGGTGCCCGCGGTGTCCGGTGCGTGCTCTCGGCGTGCCGGACGAAAGCCCTCGTACTGGACGGACTTGGGGTCTCGGCCGGTGCGGCGAGTGGGGGTGCCCCCTGCTCGAAGAGCCGGGGGGAGCGTGCCGGGCGCCGTGGGTGCTGTGCGGGACTTTCGAGACACCCCCTAGATCTTGCTCTCCGTCGCCGTGTCCGCCGACAGTCGCTGGGCGATGTAGATCGGGACGACCGACAGCAGGACCAGCAGCGCGGCCACCACGTTGACGACGGGGGCCTGCTGGGGGCGGGTCATGTTGTTGAAGATCCAGATCGGCAGGGTCTCGACCCCCGGCCCGGCCGTGAACGTCGTCACCACGATCTCGTCGAAGGACAGCGCGAACGCGAGCAGCCCTCCCGCGAACAGTGCCGAACGCACCAGCGGGAAGGTCACGTCGGCGAAGACGCGGAAGGTGTCGGCCCCCAGGTCCATCGCCGCCTCCTCGTACGAGCCCGAGGTGCGGCGCAGCCGCGCGACCACGTTGTTGAAGACCACGACGATGCAGAAGGTGGCGTGTCCGACGATCACCGTGAACAGGCCGAGGCCCACGCCGAGCGGCTGCAGGACCGTGCCGAACGCCGAATTGAGCGCGATGCCCGTGACGATGCCGGGCAGCGCGATCGGCAGGACGACCACGAAGGAGATGGCGTCGCGACCGAAGAAGCGGTGCCGGGCGACCGCGAACGCGATCAGCGTGCCGAGCACCAGCGCGATGGCCGTGGCGCCGAGGCCCGCCTTCACCGAGACCCACACGGCGTTGCGGGCACCGTCGTTCTCCCAGGCCACCGACCACCAGTGCAGGGTCCAGCCGGGCGGCGGCCAGCTCGCGCTGCGGTCGGGGTTGAAGGAGTTGACCAGGACGAGCGCGAGCGGGACGTAGATGACCGCGAAGCCGAGCCCGGCGGCGATGCGCAGGGCGATGCGCGCGGAGCGGGACAGTTGCATGACGAGGGACCTCTTCTAGAGGCTGCTGAGGGCGCCCGTGCGGCGCATCGCCAGCAGGTAGAGCACGATGACCACCACCGGAACCGTGCCCAGCGCGGCGGCCATGGGCAGGTTGAGCTCGATGTTGGAGTAGACGAGGTTGCCGATCAGCTGGGTCTTGCCGCCGACGATCTGCACGGTGATGTAGTCGCCGAGGCTGAGGGAGAAGGTGAAGACCGAGCCGGCGGCGACCGACGGCAGCACCATCGGCAGCACCACCGAGCGGAAGGTGCGGCCGGGGCGCGCCCCCAGGTCGGCGGACGCGTCCAGGAGGTTGGCGGGCAGCTGCCCGAGCGCCGTGTGGATCGGCAGGATCATGTACGGCAGCCACAGGTAGGTCAGCGTGATGACCGCCGCGGGCAGTCCGAACCCGGGTCCGCTCAGCCCGAACGGCTGCAGCATCCAGTCGGCCAGGCCGCCCTGCGACAGGATCAGCCGCCACGCGTACACCTTGACCAGGTAGCTCGCCCACAGCGGGGTGAGGATCGCGACCACCAGCAGGGGGCGCCACCGGGGCCGGGCGACGCGCGCGGTGTAGAACGCCAGCGGGAAGGCGATCAGCGCGCACAGGACGGTGACCGCGAGGGCCACGCCGATGCTGCGCAGGATCACCTCGCGGAAGACGGGCGTCGTCAGCAGCGCGTGGAAGTTGTCCGTCGACCAGACCTTCACCACCTCGGAGGTGAAGGAGTCCGTCGTCCAGAACGCCGAGACGAACAGCACCGCCAGCGAGCCGAGGTAGAGCACGGCCAGCCACAGCAGCGGTGCGGTCAGCAGGAGGGACAGCCGCAGCCGCGGGCGGCGGTGCAGCAGCCCGGCGAGCCGCCGGACGGGTGTCCGTCCGGCGGCAGGCAGGGTGGCGGTCATCGTGGAGTCCTCAGCCCTTGATCTCGGTCCACGCCTGGACCCACTTGGCGTACGGCACGCACTTGACGTCGGTGCGGCCGTCGAGGCACTGCTCGATGGGCGTGTTCCAGAACGCGACGTTCTTCCAGTAGGCCGTGTCCCCGGCGTGGTAGGTGGTGCAGAAGTTCTTGTCGCTGGTCTGCTCGCACGCCTTGGCGTTGGCCGGGGCCTCACCGAAGTACTCGGCGACCTGGGCGTTCACCTTCGGCGAGATGATCCAGTCCATCCACTTGTAGGCGCAGTTGGGGTGCTTGGCCTTGGCCGAGAGCATCCAGGTGTCCGACCAGCCGGTCGCACCCTCCTTCGGCACGAACGCCGCCACCTTGGCCTTCTCGGCCTGCGCGAGGTTGGCGATGACCTGCCAGGTGGTGCCGACCACGGAGTCACCGCTCTTGAAGGCGGAGATCTCCTTGAGGTAGTCGCTCCAGTACTCGCCGATGTTCGCGTTCTGCTTCTTCAGCAGGTCCACGGCCGCGTCGAACTGCTTCTGGTCGAGCGCGTACGGGTCCTTGATCTTCAGCTCGGGCTTGGTGGCCTTCAGGTACAGCGCCGCGTCGGCGATGTAGATCGGGGAGTCGTAGGCGGTGACATGGCCCTTGTACTTCGCCGCGTCGTCGAAGACGGCGGACCAGGAGGTCGGCGCGGGCTTGACCTTCTCCGTGTTGTACATCAGCAGGTTGGCGCCGCGGCCGTGCGGGATGCCGTACGCCGTGCCCTTGACGGAGTTCCACGCCTGCAGCTTCAGGTCGCCGAAGACGTCCTTGTAGTTCGGCACGAGGTCGGTGTTGACCGGTGCCGCGTCGCCGGAGGCGATCAGGCGAAGGGAGGCGTCGCCGGAGGCGGAGACGGCGTCGTACTCGCCGGTCTTCATCAGCTTGACCATCTCGTCGGAGCTGGCCGCGACCTTGGAGTTGACCTGGCAGCCCGTCTGCTTCTCGAAGTCGCCGACCCAGTTGACCTTGGGATCGTTGGACCCGTCCTCGACGTAGCCGGCCCAGGCGATGAGGTTGACCTGTCCCTCGGTCTTGCCCAGCTTCGCCTGCGCCTTCAGCTTCGGCGGGTTGAGGCCGGTCGACGGGGATGAGCCGCCCGAGTCGGACGAGCCGCAGGCTGCGGCCGTGAGCAGCGCCGCGACGGCGGCGGTGGCCTGAAGGGTTCGGGTGAGACGCACGACGTTCTCCATGGGTGACGGGGGCTGGCGTGGGGGGTCAGCGGGCGTCCGGGACCTGGACGGTGTGACGGCGGTGCCACTGGAGGCGCACCCGGGCGCCGCGGTAGGCGGCGACGTCCTCGGACGAGGTCTCCAGGTTCTGCTGGAGCGCGGTGAGGCGACCGCCCGCGTCGAGGTCCACGAGGAAACGGGTGGCGTCTCCGAGGTAGACCACTTCGGCGACGGTGCCGGTGGCGGTGGAGTGCTGCGGCTCGTCGGAGGTGGCGGACTCCTTCAGCACCCGGATCTTCTCGGGCCTGATGCTGTACGTGCCCGTGGTCCCGACGACCCGTCGCGCCGCCTCGCCGTCCAGCAGGTTCGAGGTGCCCACGAAGGAGGCGACGAACGCGGTGGCGGGGCGCTCGTAGATCTCGGCGGGGGTGCCGACCTGCTCGATGCGGCCCTGGCTGAAGACGGCGATGCGGTCGCTCATCGTCAGGGCCTCCTCCTGGTCGTGGGTGACGAAGACGAAGGTGATCCCGACCTCACGCTGGAGCGCCTTGAGCTCGACCTGCATCTGCTCGCGCAGCTTGAGGTCGAGGGCGCCGAGCGGCTCGTCGAGCAGCAGCAGCTTGGGACGGCCGACGAGGGCGCGGGCGAGCGCCACCCGCTGCCGCTGACCGCCCGAGAGCTGGTTGGGGCGGCGCTTGCCGAACCCTTCCAGGCGTACGTCGGCGAGCGCCTTGCGGGCCTGGGCGAGCCGCTCCGCCTTGGGCACCTTGCGGATCTTGAGGCCGTAGGCGACGTTCTGCTCGACGGTCATGTGCGGGAAGAGGGCGTAGTCCTGGAAGACGGTGTGCACGTCCCGCTCGAAGGGCGCGAGCCCGGTGACCTCCTGGCCGGCCAGCTCGATGGTTCCCGCGGTGGGGCTCTCGAAGCCCGCGATCATCCGCAGGACGGTCGTCTTGCCGGAGCCGGACGGGCCGAGCATCGAGAAGAACTCGCCGTCGGATATCTCCAGGTCGACCCCGGCCACGGCGGTCGCGTCACCGAACTCCTTCCGCAGGCCCTGCAGCCGGACGGCGCTTCCCTCCATGGACGGGAACCTTTCTGGTGCACTCTTACGTTGGCTCGAAAAGATATGAAAGCATAGTTCAAATCTCAAGTCCCCCTCAGGGTAAAGATTGAGCCAACGCACAAGGTGGTGGCCGTGAAGCACGACAGGAGCGGTGCCCGCAGAGCCGTGTTCACCCCGGTGGACACCCGCGCGCGCGTGGAAACGGTCGTCCGCCGGCTCCGCGACGCCATCGAGCTCGGACTGCTCACCGACGGGGAGCAGCTGCCCGGCGAGAGCGAGCTGGCCGGGCAGCTCGGCGTGTCCACGGTGACCCTGCGTGAAGCGCTCATGGCGCTGCGGCAGCAGGGCCTGGTCACCACCCGGCGGGGCCGCGGCGGCGGCAGCTTCGTCTCGCGCCCCGCCGAGCCGGCCGAGGAGCGGATCACGGCGCGGCTGGCTGACTGGAGCACGGAGGAGCTGCGCGACCTGGGCGACCACTGGGCGGCCGTCTCCGGGGCCGCCGGCCGGCTCGCGGCCCAGCGCACCGAGCCGGACGACCTGCTGCCGCTGCGCCGCACCCTGGAGGAGTTCACCGCCGCCGAGGACGCGGCGGCCCGCAGCCGGGTGTACGGCCGCTTCCACGTCGAGCTGGCCGCCGCCGCGCAGTCCGCCCGGCTCACCCGCGAGCAGATCGCGCTGCAGACGGAGGTCGGGGCGCTGCTGTGTCTCGTCCTGAAGGACGACGCCTATCGCGAACAGGCGGCGAACCGTCATCGCGCCGTAATCTCCGCAGTGCAGGATGGGGCCCACCAATCGGCCAGGGAGCTGGCCGAACGGTGCGTCCAGGAGTCGACGGCACGGCTCATCGCGCTGCGCCTGGCCCTGTGACGCGTCGACATCCGGTCCACGTGCGCTGGAGGGCGCCATGAGCACGAGCCCCGGTCTGGTCGCGGCGACCGAGGCGGAGGTCGCCGCCCGGGTCCGCTTCGCGCTGGAGACGGTCTTCGGCGCCGTCACGGAGACCCGCGCCGACACCACGGCGCTGCTGGCCCGCGTGGCCGCCCAGGGCCGGCGGCCCGCGACCGCGGACCTGGCGGGGCTGCGCCCCGGGCTGCACACCCGGCTGACGCGCCAGGACCTGGTGTCCGGTGTGGGCTTCGTGGCCGCCCCCGGGTTGCTGAGCGACGTACCGGCGTGGCTGGAGTGGTGGCAGAGCGGCGCGGACGGCGACGTACGCCCGTTGCTGCCCGACCTGGACCCGGAGCACTCGGCGTACTCCGACTACACGCACTGGGACTGGTTCGCGCTGCCCCGCGACACCGGGCGGCGGGCGGTGGCCGGCCCCTACGTGGACTACCTCTGCTCGGACGAGTACAGCCTCACGCTGTCGGCGCCCGTGCACGTCGAGGGCCGGTTCGCGGGCGTGGCCGCGGCCGACGTCTACCTGCGGCACTTCGAGGCGGTCGTGCTGCCGCTGCTGCGCAACCTGCCCGGTGCCGCCCACCTGGTCAACGCCCGCGGACGCGTGGCCGCCTCGGCCGACCCCGCGCACCTGGCGGGCTCGCTCACCAAGGGACCCGACTTCGCGGCCGTGCTGGAGCGGGGACGGCCCGGCGCCTGGCGGGGGCTGCGCCTGACTCCCTGCGACGGTGTCCCGCTCGTCCTCGTGCTCGACCGCTGAGACCCTCGACCGCTGAGACCCTCGTGGGCGCGGCGGCCGCGGCGCGCGACGCGGCTACGCCAGGAGCCGCCGAAAGCCCGTGGACGAGGGTGAGCCCCGGCGCCGTCGGCGACCTGAACGCCGACGGAGCCGGGACTCGGGGAGCGGCTCAGTTGTGCGGTACGGGCACCACGCTGAGGTGCCCGGCGCTGCGCCGGCCGCGACGCGCCCCCGCTGCCGCGTGCGCCGGACGGCGCGCCTGGCGCAGCACCAGTGTCAGCCGCGAGTAGCCCATGTCCTGAAGGGTCTTGGGGGCCTCCCCCACCACCCGGCAGTCGGTGTCCCAGCGCGGGTCGGGGTGCAGCAGCGGACGCACCGCGCCGTCGTGCTCCACGGCGTGCGGGCCGACCGCGCGGATCCAGTGGGGCAGCCCCTGCCGGTAGGCGGCCTCCATGATCGGGTCCTGGGCGATGTCACGGCGGATGGACTGCAGCCCGTGGTCGTGGCCGTGCCGCTCCAGCGCCGCGGCGAAGTGCGCCAGCATCGGCAGGCACCATCTGGACTCGTGCTCGCCGAGGATCGTGCCGGCGTCCGGGTGGAACAGCACGAACCTCAGGAAGTTGTCGCCCGGCATGGCCGTCGGATGCGGTGCGACCCCGCGGAAGAGCGTCTCGAACGCGGCATTGGCGAGGACGACGTCCCAGCGGTGGTCGAAGACGACGGACGGGAAGGGCACGGCTTCGAGGAGCATGGCGTAGTCCTGCAGATACGCCCGTGCTTCCGGACTGTCGGGGACGGGCCGCGGCTGCGACCGCTGCCCTCCTGCCTGAAACGCCATCGGGAGGTCACCCCTCTTGCCCTTGCGGCCTTCACGCGGCGCCTTGATCCTGCTGCCCCGGGCCGAGGCATGTCAACTATCGTGGCATTTGACGCCGGTTGACGGCTGAATCTCGCCACAGTTGTGGCGAGACCTGGATGCGAGTTCGAGAGAACGGATAATCTCCGGATGGTTCCGGACGGCCCTGTGAAACGATCTGAGCGAGATGTGGGAGATCTGTCGGTGACGGATGGCTTCGAGGTTCCGGGCGCCACGGCGACGGGTCTGCTGCCGGCCGTCGTGGCCCGTGTCACCGCCCTCGCCGACCGGCTGGGCGTGCCGCACGCGGAGGTCTTCGACGTCGCACGCCTGTCGGTCGAGTCCGGCGTCCCGGAGCCGGTGGTGAAGGCCCTGCTGAGCGGAGTGCCCGCCGGGGAGCCGGATCTGCAGGCGCGTTTCCTGCAGCGGCTCGATCTGCTGCGCCGCACCCGGCTCAAGCCGAACGGACGCAAGTACACCCAGCAGGAGATGGCCGACGGCGCGGGCATGTCGCGCCAGCAGGCGGGTGCCCTCATCAATGGTGACCGGCGCCCCACCATGGAGCACTGCGACGCCATCCAGCGCTTCTTCAGAGTGCATGCCGGGTTCCTCACGGCCGAGGACCCAGAGGCGCTCGCGAACGCCCTTCAGCGCTCCGAGCAGGAGCTCCTCCAGCGGCTCGCCGACCGCGAGCGCGAGGCGGCGGCCACCGCCGACGACCCGCTGGAGCGGCTGCTGCAGGACCACGGTGTCCGCGGTATCGCCTGGCGGGCGGCCCAGCTGCCCACCGACCAGCACCGCGACAAGGTCGCGGAGTGGCTGGACATGCTCCTGGAGAGCGTCAAGCGGCCCGAGTCGTGATCCGGGGGAGAACGGTGGGCATCGGAAGGGACATGCGCCGCCTGTGCGGCGAGCTGGTCGCGGAGCTCTCGCTGTCGGCACCGGCGGAGCCGGCCGACCTCTACACCGCGCTGTGCGACGGCATGAGCAGGCGCCGAGGCCGTCCCGTCCGGTTCCGAACGGCCCCCTTCCCGCCCGGCACGGCGAGCGGCCTCTGGCTCGACATGGCCGACCAGGACCTTGTCGTCGTCGAGGAACGCACCGCCCCCGACCACCAGTTGGTGATCCTCGGCCACGAACTGTGGCACATGAACGCCGGACACCACGGCCACCACGTGGAGGGCGCTGCGGTCGCGGCGCGCCTGCTCAGCGACACCGCCGATCTGCAGGCGACGGTGCGCAGGGTCGCCGCCCGTACGCACTTCGACCTGGCCGACGAGAAGGAGGCCGAGAGCTTCGGTCTGCTGCTGGCCAGCAAGTGCCGTACCTGGCTGGCCGGTTCATCGCTGCGCGGGCCGGTCACGCGGGACGATCTGGCCGGGCGGATCGAGGCGTCACTGGGCTATCGCGGGCCGCAGGGCTGAGGACGAACACCTGCGCATGGACGGTTCCAGCTACTACATCCCGGCCGCCGCGATGGGCGTGGCGCTGGCCGTGAAGGCGCCCGCGCTGAGCCGTTCGTGGCGCGACCCGCTGCTGCGGGCGGTGTGCGCCCTGCTCGCGCTGGCCGGCCTGGTGTTCTTCTTCGCCGCGCCGCCGACCATCGGCAGGGTCAACGCCCTCACGGGCATCACCAACGTGTCGGCACCACTGGTGTACTGCCTGCTGAGCGCGTTCAGCGCGTCCTGTCTGGTGCTCGTCGTCAACTGGCGTGGCGGCCCTCCCGACGAGACCCGCCGCACCACCCGGCGGATCATCGCCGGGTACGGGATCGTGATCGTCGCCCTGATCACCCTGTTCACGCTCGGCAGCGCGCCGGTGGAGCGACTGGTCGACTTCGACACGTACTACGCCCGCACGCCGTACATGCGTGAGATGATCGTGCTCTATCTGGCGGCACTCACCGTGGCGGGCGTCGCGATGGACTTCATGTGCGGGCGCTGGGCCCTCCAGGTGCGGGGCTGGCTGCGCGCCGGGCTGCTGATCATCGTGACCGGGTATCTGTTCAACCTGGCCTATCTGACGACCAAGTTCACCGCGGTCATCGCCCGCTGGAACGGCCACAACCTGGACTATCTGAGCAGCGACACGGCCCCCGTGCTGGCCTCCGCCGGGGCGCAGATCAGCGCGGTGGGCTTCTTTCTCCCGCTGGCCTGCCAGCGCATCGGGGACAGTTGGAACACCTGGTCGACGTACCGCCGGCTGGGGCCGCTGTGGCGGGAGCTGCGGCCGGTGTCCGCCCACGCGGACCGGGGCGTGCGGATCTCCTGGTGGTCGCCGGCCGAACTGCGGGTGACGCAGCGGGAGTCCGACATCCACGACGGGATGCTCGGCCTGTACCCCTACTTCGACTCCGAGGTGCGCTCCCGCGCCCACGCCACCGCGCTCGCGGCGGGCTCCGACCCCGCCCGGGCGCAGGCCGAGGCCGACGCGGCGATGGTGGCGGTGGCGGTGCGGGCGAGAGCCGCCGATCCGGAGGGCAGGGTGATCAGTGCCGCGGGGGCGGAGACCGCCGCGGCCACACCCCCGGAGGGTCCCCGGGACCTCGTGCGGATGTCGATCGCCCTGCGTCACTCACCCGTCGTCGCGGCCGCCCGGGAGCCGGCCGGGACCAGGCCAGGAAGCGACTTCCATGACAGAACCCGCTAGCACCCCCTCGGGTGCGGCACCCCGTCGGGCCGTCGTCATCGGCGGCGGCATGGCCGGCATGCTGGCCGCCGCGGCGCTGAGCGCGTACGCCGACGTCACCGTCGTCGAGCGGGACGTGCTGCCCGACGGCCCCGAGCCGCGCAAGGGCCTGCCACAGGCCCGGCACGTGCATGTGATCTGGTCCGGGGGCGCCCGCGCCATGGAGGAGCTGCTGCCGGGGGTGACCGACGCGTGGCTGACGGCGGGCGCCCGGCGGATCCCCCTGCCGACGGGGCTCGTGTCCATGCAGCCGCGGGGCTGGTTCCGGCGCTGGCCGGAGATGCAGTTCATGATCGCTTGCAGCCGTGATCTGCTCGACTGGGTGGTGCGTGAACGCGTCGTCAAGAGCGAGCGCGTCACCGTGCTCCAGCGCACCGAACTGCTGTCCCTGGAAGGCGACGCGTCGCGGGTGACGGGCGTGCGCATGCGGACCGCCGACGGCGGGGAGCAGGTTCTGCCGGCCGACCTGGTCGTCGACGCGGCGGGACGTGGTTCGAGGGCCTCGGTCTGGCTGAAGGCCCTGGGCGTGCCGGAGGCACCGCTCGAGGAGGTCGACTCCGGGCTCACCTACTCCAGCCGGATCTTCCGGGCGCCGTCAGGTACGGAGGAGTTCCCGCTGGTCAACGTGCAGTCGGACGCGACGGTGCCGGTCCCGGGGCGGACGACGACCATCGAGCCGATCGAGGGCGGCCGGTGGCTGGTGACGCTCTCGGGCACGCGCGGCGGTGAACCACCCGCCTCCGCGGAGGGGTTCGAGACGTTCGCTCGCGAGGGCGTGCGCCATCCGGTCGTGGGGGAACTGATCGCGCACGCGGAGCCGCTGTCGGATCCGGTCGTCACGCGCAGCACTGTCAACCGCCGGCGGTTCTACGAGAGGGTCAGGGGCTGGCCCGAAGGGTTCGTGGCGGTCGGCGATTCGGTGGCCACCTACAACCCGGTCTACGGGCACGGGCTGTCCGTGGCCGCGCTGGGCGCCCTGGCGCTGGGCTCCCTGGTGGCGAAGGAGGGGCTGCGGGCGCCCGGGCTGGCACGGCGGGCACAGCGGGCGGTGGCCCGTCCGGTGGCCACCGCCTGGGAGTTCGCCGTGAGCACGGACATCCACTACCCGGATGCGATCGGCAAGCCGCCGGGCCTCGCGAACAGGCTCCTCGGCGCGTACGTCAACCGGCTGATGCTGGCGGCGACCGGGCGCCCCCTGGTGGCCCGGGCGTTCTTCGACGTGGTCACCCTCTCGAAACCGGTGAGCCAACTGCTGAGACCCGCCGTGGTGATCGCGGTGCTGCGCGGCCCACGCCGTCCCCTCCTGACGGCCCCTCCTCTGACCGGGGTCGAGCGGGAGGCCGTCACGGGCACAGCGGAGGGCCTGGAGGACGCGGGGGCGCGGGAAACGGGCGGCTGAGGACGGCGGGCGCCGTGCCCACCGCTGCGCCGAGCGGGCGAAGCGGTCGGCGCGGCAACCGGATTGTCAGTGGCGGACGGCAAGCTGGGGGTGCGTCACCCGTGCGCGCGGAGAGCGTCCGCACGCAGGGGGCGTGCAGCGCACATCCGCCGCGCGACACCCTGTCGCACGGCCGACCCGGGGAGAGCCGACGATGTCCACCGCCGTACTGACCGACCGTCAACGCGTCGCCGTGCAGGCGTATCTGCGCCTTCTGTACACCGTGCGGGCCGCGTTCGACGGCCCGTCGGACCCGCACCGGCCGCCCGTGGTCCCCACCGCAGCCCTGGCGGAGGCGGACCGGGCCCTGGCGGAGGCGGGGCTCGCGGGCACCGAGGAGGAGTTCTTCCGTCTGCTCGGCGGCTGGTGTCCCTGACTGCTCAGGGACGGGGGACGACGACGGCCGTCGCGGCCAGGCCTTTCCGCACGGTCCAGCGGCCGTCGAAGACCTCGACACGGAGGCCGTCGACGAGCGGGCCGGGGACCAGGAGCCGCGCCCGGAAGCCGCCGGAGAGGTCCGCGCCGGTGCCCGGGGCGATCTCTATGTCCGCCTCCAGGAAGTCGAGCCACTTCCCGGTCAGGGGGAACCACGCCTTGTAGACGGACTCCTTGGCGCTGAACAGCAGCCGGTCCCAGTGGATGTCCGGGTGGCTGCGGGCCAGGCCGCGCAGCCGGGTCTGTTCGGCGGGCAGGGCCACCGTGTCCAGGACGCCGTCCGGCAGCCGGTCGTGCGGTTCCGCGTCGATGCCGAGCGAGGCCAGGTCGCCGGCGCGGACCAGCGCGGCGGCGCAGTAGCCGTCGCAGTGCGTCATGCTGCCGACCAGCCCCTCCGGCCAGCGCGGCGCGCCACGCTCACCGGGCAGGACGGGCTGCGGCGGCACACCGAGCTTCTCCATGGCCTGCCGCGCGCAGGCCCGCACGGCGGTGAACTCCCGGCGCCGCTTCTCGACGGCCCTGGCTATGACCGCCTCTTCCTCGGGGTAGAGAAGGACGCCGGCGCCGAGCGCGTCACGGCCGTGCGCCTCCACGACCGCGACCGACCCCGGGAGCAGCTCCTCGATCACCTGCTTGGACCTCCATCGGAAGAATGCGGCGGAGCCTTCCGGGCGGCTCCGGGCGCGGGCGCCATTCGCGGGGGTAGCCCACCGACACCTCTTCGAACCGGACGCCCTCGTGGTGGGTGGTCCGCGGGATGTGCAGATGACCGTAGACCATGCAGGCGACCCGGAAGCGGTGGTGCCAGTCGGCCGTCAGCCGGGTGCCGCACCACATGGCGAACTCGGGGTAGCGCAGGATGTCGGTGGGGTGGCGGTCCAGCGGATAGTGGTTCACCAGCACCGTGGGCAGTTCGCCGGGGATCTCCCCGAGTCTGCGCTCGGTCTCGGCGACGCGGGCCCGGCACCACGCCTCGCGGCTGGGGTAGGGGTCGGGCTGCAGCAGGTACTCGTCGGTGCACACGATCCCGGTGCCGTGCGCGTACTCCAGCCCCTGCTCCTTGGTCGTGCAGCCCCGCGGCAGGAACGAGTAGTCGTAGAGCAGGAAGAGCGGCGCGACCGCCACGGGACCGCCCGGACCCTCCCAGACCGGGTAGGGGTCCTCGGGCGTCGTCACGCCGAGGCTGCGGCAGACGGCGACCAGGTGCTCGTACCGTTCCACCCCGCGCAGGGTGACGGTGTCCTTCCGGTGGGTCCACAGCTCGTGGTTGCCGGGCGCCCAGATCACCTTGCGGAAGCGGCCGGCGAGCAGGCCCAGGGCCCAGCTGATGTCGGCGACGGTCTCGGCCACGTCACCCGCCACCAGGAGCCAGTCCGCGTCCGAGGTGGGTCGCATCCGTTCGACGAGGGCGCGGTTCTCGGCGTACCCGACGTGCAGGTCGCTGACGGCGAGCACCTGTCCACGGCCTTCCGTCGGCTCCACACTCGCCCCTTTCACGAACCGAATGGAGAACACAAGAGCACATCGGACCGCGGACGGACAAGGCCGACCCGCGTCCTGGGCCGGAGCGGTCGCGGAAACACCCGGTACCGCGGTGCCCACGCCCCGGAGGGCGGCCCTCGCCGTGCCACCGCGGACCCGGCCGAATCCGTAACACGCGCGTAGCAGTGGAAGCGTCCGAGAGGGCCTATGATCGCCCCAGCACATCCGCCACGGGCGTCCGCCCGCGTATGCGGTTCGGTGCACCTCCCTCCCCCCTGGCCGGGCTCGGCCTGCTCCGCCCTGCCCGCATACCGTGAAAGGCGGCCTGCATGGTCTCTCGCGTACGCGTCTGGCTCAACCGCACGTACGCGGAGAACGTGTTCTTCATGGATCAGCTGCGGAGAAATCCCAGTGACCGGGCCGTGGAGATCCATGCCACGCACGGCGACGCCGACTCGCCGGTTCTGGCCGCCGCCGACAGCGCCGACCTGGAGCCGGAGGGCCTGTCCCCGGCCGCGTACGTCGAATACGCACTCGACCAGTGCAGGCGCCGCGGCATCGATGTGTTCGTGCCCCGCCTGCAGCAGGAGGAGATCGTCGCGCACCGCGCCGAGTTCGAGGCGGCCGGTACGGCGCTGCTGGCGCCGTCCGCCGAGGCGGTGTCGGTCTTCCGGGACAAGGTGGCGGCGTACCAGGCGGTGCAGTCGGCGGGGATCCCGGTGCCGCCGTGGTGGCGGGTCACCAACGAGGACGAACTCGTCGCAGCCGTCGAGGAGTTGGAGGCCGGCGGGCACAGGGCCTGCTTCAAACCGGCGGCGGGCGCGGGCGGGGTGGGCTTCCGCGTCGTCACGCGCGCCCCCTTCTCGCTCGTGCACCTCAACGGGTTCCCGGGTCCGTACGTTCCGCTGGACCTGGTCGTCCGGGCGGTGCGCGAGGCCTCCGAGCCCGTCGACTGGCTGGTGATGCCGCGCCTGGAACAGCCCGAGGTGTCGGTCGACTGCCTGACCGGGCCGGACAACCGGATCCGCATGGCTGTGGGACGCACCAAGAGCGGCCGGCGCCGCGGTTTCACGCTGCACGAGCGGTGGCTGGAGCCGGCCCGGCGGCTGGCGGAGGGTTTCGGGCTGCACTACCTGTCCAACATCCAGTTCCGGATGTACGGCGACGAGCCGGTGCTCCTGGACGTCAACACGCGTCCGGCGGGCGGACTGCACCAGCTGTCGCTGTGCGGCGTCAACGCCCCTTGGGCGGCTGTGCAGTTGGCGCTCGGTGAGGACCCGGGCGAGATGGTGCCGCCGTTCCTGGGCACGGACTACACGGTAGTGTCGGGGCCGTGCCCGGTGCGGGCCGTGTCGCTGCCGCAGCCGCGTGTGGAGCAGGCACAGGCTCCGGCGCTGCCCGCGGTTCCGGTCGCCCCGGTGGGGGTCACCACGGCGCAGGTCCTGCCCCTGTAGGCCGTCCGCCCGCTCTCGACGCCCCTCGGGCGCGTCCCCGTCAGGGATCGCGCCCACCCACCGGTATGGACCAATCCGCGCGGAAGCCTTGACAGTGCGATTGGTCCATACCAACTTGGTTGCGCACCCTTCTGCACTCCCCCTCACTCCCGAACCCCCGATTCCCTTCAGGGAGATCGCGTGCGCACACTTCTCAGACGTTCCAGACGTGCCCTCCTCGCCCTGGTCGGCTCCGCCGCCCTGGCCCTGTCCGGGGCCGTGGCCCTTCCCGGCACCGCCCACGCGGCCAACATCCTGTCCAACCCCGGCTTCGAGTCGGGCAGCCTGTCGCCCTGGTCCTGCACCGGCAATCTGGGCTCGATCGTCTCCAGCCCGGTGCAGAGCGGCGCCAAGGCGCTTGCGGGCGCGGCGACTTCGAGCGACGACGCGCAGTGCAGCCAGACCGTCCCGGTCCAGCCGAACACCGCGTACACCCTCAGCGGGTGGGTCCGCGGCTCGTACGTCTACCTCGGCGTGGACGGCGGCGCCTCGACCTGGACGACCTCCCCGTCGGCGTACAGCAGGCTCTCCGTCTCCTTCACCACCGGCGCCTCCCAGACCAGCGCCACGATCTACGTCCACGGCTGGTACGCGCAGGGCACGTACTACGCCGACGACATCAGCCTGGACGGACCCGGTGGTGGCGGCTCGGACACCCAGGCGCCGACCACCCCGGCCGGCCTGACCTCCACCGGCAAGACCTCGTCGAGCGTGTCGCTGTCGTGGTCGGCCTCCACGGACAACGTCGGGGTGACGGCATACGACGTCTACAGCGGCTCCAACCGGGTGCTCAGCGTGTCGTCGACCAGCGCCACGGTCGGCGGCCTGTCCCCCAGCACCTCGTACACCTTCACGGTGAAGGCGCGCGACGCGGCCGGGAACGTCTCGGCGGCCTCCAACGCGGTGAGCGTCACGACGGACGCGGGCACCGGCGGGGGCACCGGCTTCAAGCAGGCCGCGCCCTACCTCTACCTCGGCTGGGGCGACCCGCCGAGCGCGACCTCGGTGATGAGCGCCACCGGCATCAAGTGGTACACGATGGCGTTCATGCTGGACTCCGGTGGCTGCAACCCCGCCTGGGACGGCAGCCGTCCGCTCACCGGCGGCACCGACCAGTCCGTCATCAACCAGATCCGCTCCGCGGGCGGTGACGTCGTCCCGTCGTTCGGCGGCTGGCAGGGCAGCAAGCTCGGCGCCAACTGCTCCTCCGCGAGCGCGCTCGCCGGGGCCCTGCAGAAGGTGATCGACGCCTACGGCCTCAAGGCGATCGACATGGACATCGAGAACTCGGACGAATTCGAGAACGAGGCCGTGCAGGCCAAGATCCTGACCGCGCTGAAGACCGTCAAGGCGGACAACCCGGGTCTGAAGACCATCGTCACCTTCGGCACCTCGACGACCGGCCCGACCTACTACGGCAACCGGCTGATCGAGCAGGCCCAGTCCCTGAACGCCGGCATCGACGTCTTCACCATCATGCCGTTCGACTTCGGGGGCGGCTCCGACATGTACGGCAGCACGGTCAACGCCGCCGAGGGCCTGAAGACCAAGCTGAAGTCCACGTTCGGCTGGGACGACGCGACGGCCTACTCGCACATCGGCATCTCCGGGATGAACGGTCTCAGCGATCAGCAGGAGAGCACGACCCCGGCGATCTGGACCCAGATCCGCGACTGGGCGAACTCCCACCACATCGCCCGGCTGGCCTTCTGGTCGGTCAACCGCGACCGGCCGTGCGCGGGCGGGGGCGTGGTGAGCAACTGCTCGGGCATCGGCCAGAACAACTGGCAGTTCACGTCCATCACCGCCCAGTTCACCGGCTGAGCGAGCGCACAGGTCT
>NZ_JBHUDX010000057.1:0-9463 GCF_042678285.1 Streptomyces caeni | reverse complement strand
CCCCCCCCAGACCTCGCGGCCGGAGGGCGGGGAGCACCTCCGGCAGGGGCGCCTACCCGAGATACGCCAGGCCGGGGTGCACCGCGGTGTAACCGTCCACGAGGCGACGGGCCACGTGCACGGAGTCGACGAGCGGATGCAGCGCGAACGCCTTCACCGCCGTCGCCCGCGAGCCGGACTCCGCCGCGGAGAGCACCTCGCGCTCGACGGCCTTCACCGCGCACACCAGGCCGGCGGCGTGGCCGGGGAGCGGATCGAGCGCCACCGGGTGCGCGCCGTTGGCGTCGACCAGGCACGGGACTTCGACGACGGCCTCCGCGTCAAGGACCCGGAGGGTGTCGCGGTTGCGCACGTTGAGGATGAGGGTGGTGCGCTCGTCGCGGGCGATGGCGCGCATGAGGGCGAGGGCCACCTGCTCGTAGCCGCCGGAGAGGTCGTCGGCGTCGCGCTCGCCGGCGCCCGCCGTACGGCGGTTCTCGGCCATGTACGTCGCCTCGCGTTCGGCCCGGGTGCGCTCCCAGGTCTCCAGGGCGAAGGCACCGGGGCGCTTCACCTCCTCGTAGAACCGGGCCTGCTGGTCGCGCAGGAAGGCGCCGCGGGTCTTCCCGGCCTCGCGGTAGGCGCGCACGGTCTCGCGGGTGAAGTAGTAGTAGTGCAGGTACTCGTTCGGGATCGCGCCCAGGGACCGCAGCCACTCGGGTCCGAAGAGCCTGCCCTCCTCGAAGGAGCCCAGCAGCTCCGGATCGCCGAGCAGACGCGGGAGTTCGTCACGGCCCGCCACACGCAGCCCGCGCACCCAGCCGAGGTGGTTGAGGCCGGCGTAGTCGATCCACGCCTCCCGCGGATCCGAGCCGAGTGCGCGGGCGATACGGCGGCCCAGACCGACCGGTGAGTCGCAGATGCCGATGACGCGGTCGCCCAGGTGACGCGACATGGCCTCGGTGACGAGACCGGCCGGGTTGGTGAAGTTGATGACCCAGGCGTCGGGGGCCAGCCGCGCCACGCGCCGGGCGATGTCGACGGCGACGGGCACGGTCCGCAGGCCGTACGCGATGCCGCCCGCGCCGACCGTCTCCTGGCCGAGGACGCCTTCGGCGAGCGCCACCCGCTCGTCGTTCGCACGCCCTTCCAGGCCCCCGACGCGGATCGCGGAGAACACGAAGTCGGCGCCGCGCAGGGCCTCGTCGAGATCGGTGGTGGCACTCACCACGGGCGCATCCGGGACGGACACCGCCTGTTCGGCCAGGACGCGGGTCACCGCGGACAGCCGCTCCGCGTCCAGGTCGTGCAGCACGACGCGGGTGACCCGGCCCTCCGCGCGGTCCCCGAGGAGCGCCCCGTACACGAGCGGCACCCGGAACCCGCCGCCACCCAGAATCGCCAGTTTCACGTCCCCACCTCACCCATCACGACCACCTCGGTGTCCGCCTCCATCCTGCCCCGTCGGCGTATGCGGGCGTGCTCGGCGGCACGGCACGCGGCCCCCGTGTCCGGCCGCGGCGCCGGCGGCTGCCTCTGAACGGGTCCGGAGCGGGTCCCGAACGGGCCTGGAACGGGTCCGGAACCGGCCTGGAACGGGTCCGGAACCGGCCTGGAACGGAAGGGGAAACGGTGCCCCGGAGGGCCGATGCGTGGTTCTATTCCGGAACCATCCTCATCGACGTGGCAGGTGCATGATGAAACGGCAACTCTTCGCTCTCGCCGCCGTGTCGGCGGCCTACACCCTCGGTGCGGCGGCCTCGTCGGCGGCCGCCGCACCGGTCTGGCAGGAGACCGGCACGGCGTACGTCGACTCGCTGAGCAGCGGGCAGGGGCTCGCCAGCCGCGCCGACGGCTCACTGCTGTACCGAGGACTCGCCTCCATCCCGCTGGAGCTGCGCCTCAAGGGCTGGAACCACGTCGGTGACCCCGACATCGCCCAGGGCCACGTCTTCGACGCCTACCAGGGCCCGGACACGGCGACGTCGAAGATGTTCGCGGTGACCACTCCGGCCGGGAAGCGCTACACCTACGAGCACCGGCTCGACCCCGGGGAGAAGCTCAACAACTCCTTCGCCGCCGTCTCACCGGACGGGCAGTGGCTGGTGGGGGGCGAGTGGGGCGACCAGAACCGGCTCCAGGTCTTCCCCGCCCCCCTGCTGAACCCGTCCACCCCGCGCACGGGCGGCACCCTGCCTCAGGCCGGGCAGATCACCCTCGACAAGACCGTGCGGGACATCCAGGGCTGCGACTTCGTGAACGACACCCGGCTGCTGTGCGCCTCCGACGACGGCTCCCGCACGCTCTTCCCGGAGGACCGGCCGCTGCTCCAGGTGGACCTGCCGCACGCGTTGGACGGCGGGCCGGTCACCGGGCGGGTGACGAGCCTGTTCGCGCTGCCCCAGCGCAGTGTGTGCACCGGGACGTTCGAGACCGAGGGCGTCGACTACGACGCGGCGCGCGGGACGCTCCGCGCCGAGGTGGTCCAGCCGGGCGTGTGCCAGATCGCGACCACCGTCTACGCGTACCGGCAGCCGTAGCGGATCAGCGGTCCGGCCGCCTGACGGCGACACCCTGCGTGCGCGAAAACGGCTGTGCGGTCGTCCGGCGGACGTCGTTTCGCCTTGGCGCGTTCCGAGCCCGTGGATCAGACTCTTCCGCCTGCCGGACCCCCGCCGGACGGCCGCATGCCCGCGGCGCCCCACACCTCCGCCTTCAGCGCCTGAACTCCCTTACCGCACAGGGACTTTCTCGGCTTTACCTCTTGACGGTCGAAGTATCGAAGAGCACATTGGCCGCGCGGCCTGAGAGCGCTCTCACGACACCTCGCGCGCCGTTGTGGCTCTCATGCGCGCCCGCACACCCCCACCCCGTACCCGAAGAGGCAGCCCATGAAGGACACTTCCGGCACACCCATGAGACGCCGCCCCCTCAGGCGCGTACTCGTCGCCGCGCTCGGCACGATGGGGCTGGCCGTGGCCGCCGCCACGGCCCTCACCCCGCCCGCGAACGCCTCAGCCCCCACTCCCCCGGCCGGCTGGACCCAGGTCTTCCTCGACGACTTCGACGGGGCGGCGGGCTCCGGCGTCAACACGGCCGACTGGCAGTACGACACCGGGACCAGCTATCCGGGCGGCGCCGCCAACTGGGGCACCGGCGAGGTCGAGACAATGACCTCCAGCACCGGCAACGTCTCGCTGGACGGCAACGGCAACCTCCTCATCACCCCGCGCCGTGACGCGTCGGGCAACTGGACCTCGGGCCGCATCGAGACCAACCGGACCGACTTCCAGCCCCCGGCCGGCGGCACGCTGCGTGTCCAGGCCCGGATCCAGATGCCGAACGTCACCGGTGCCGCCGCCAAGGGCTACTGGCCCGCGTTCTGGATGCTGGGCGCACCGTTCCGGGGCAACTACCAGAACTGGCCGAGCGTCGGCGAACTGGACATCATGGAGAACGTCCAGGGCCTGAACACCGAC
This sequence comes from Streptomyces caeni, assembly GCF_042678285.1. Taxonomy (NCBI): domain Bacteria; kingdom Bacillati; phylum Actinomycetota; class Actinomycetes; order Kitasatosporales; family Streptomycetaceae; genus Streptomyces; species Streptomyces caeni. The sequence continues at coordinate 6,005 of NZ_JBHUDX010000057.1, read as the reverse complement.
TGGGCCACGATGCACTGCGGCACCAACCCGGGCGGCCCCTGCAACGAGACGTCGGGCATCGGCGGTTCGACGTCCTGCAGCGGAACGACCTGCCAGGCCGGCTTCCACACCTACGCGATGGAGTGGGACCGCTCGACGAGTCCCGAGGAGATCCGGTTCTACCTCGACGGCGTCAACTTCCACACGGTGAGGGCGAACCAGGTCGACGCGACGACCTGGACCAACGCCACCAGCCACGGCTTCTTCATCATCCTGAACGTGGCGATGGGGGGCGGCTTCCCCGGGGCCTTCGGCGGCGGACCGGACAGCGGCACGGAGCCCGGCCACCCGATGGTGGTCGACTATGTGCAGGTACTCCAGTCCTCGGGCGGTGGGAGCGGTACCACACCGCCGCCGTCGGGTAACCGCGACGCGTACAGCGCGATCCAGGCCGAGTCGTACGACGGCCAGTCCGGCGTGGTGACCGAGACGACCACGGACACCGGCGGCGGCCAGGACATCGGCTACCTGGCGAACGGCGACTGGGCCCTCTACAAGGGGGTCGACTTCGGCTCCACCGCGGCCACCCAGTTCAACGCGCGGGTCGCGAGCGGCGCGGCGAACGGTGTGAGCGGACTGGTCGAGGTGCGTCTGGACAGCCGCTCGAACGCACCCGTCGGCAGTTTCGCGCTGGCCGACACGGGCGGCTGGCAGAGCTGGCGGACGGTCCCGGCGAACATCACCTCCGTCACCGGCACCCATGACGTGTACCTCACCTTCACCAGCGGCCAGCCGGCCGACTTCGTGAACGTGAACTGGTTCGACTTCGGCCACTGACGGTCAGCGCCGAGGGGGTGGGTCCCGGGACCGGGTCCCACCCCCTTTCTTTCCTTGCCTCCGCCTTTTCTTTGCCTCCGCCCGGACTTCCTCACCTCGGTTCCGCCCGGAAGGCCGCCGGTGTCGTGCCCGTGCGCCGGTGAAAGAACTCGGAGAAGTTCGCCGGGTCGGGGAAGCCGACGGCGACGCCGACCCGGCCGATCGGCAGGTCCGTGTGGGCGAGCGGCCGCTTGGCCTCCAGGACCACACGCTTGTCGATGAAGCCCTCGGGCGTCTCACCGGTGGCGGCGCGGACGGCGCGGACCGGGGTGCGGCGGGAGTAGCCGAGCGCGTCGGCGTACGCACTGACGCCGCGGTCGGCGGCGAAGTCCTGCTCGACCGCGTCCCGGAAGCGGGTGAAGGCGGTGCCGGACCGCAGGCGGGCCGCCTCGGCGGAACTCGCCGCGAGATGCGCGAGGCGCAACGGGAACGCGGGAGTGGCGCAGCACCGCCGTGTGCGGGCCCAGGGGCAGGGTGGCGGTGCCCTCGTACTCGCGTTGGAGCTGGGCGAGCACGGCGCGCAGTGCCGCGAACTGGTCCGGTCCGGACGCAGCAGCGGCGGCAGGTCGTAACGGCACAGACCGGTGACCTCGGCCGTGGAGCGCGGCAGGAATAGCGGTGGACCTGTCCGGGGCGGATCCACAGCAGGTCGCCGTCGGCCGCCTCGTACTCGGCGAAGTCCACATGTGTCTCACGGGGGCGCCGGTGAAGAGCATCACCACGTGGAAGTCGATGCGGTGGACGCGGCCGGGCGGTGCGGTCGGCGGCCGGGCGCGCCCGGACTCCATGGGGCCCACCTGCATGCCGACGCCGCAGACGCTCAGATCGACGGGGAAGGGGTACGTCCTGATCCCGTCGTCGTCATGCCTGGTTTCGTCCGCCATGTCCTTCTCGCGCCACCCTCGGTGCCGCCACCCCTGTCCCACTTTCACCGAAGGCTGACACAGGGGCACCTTCCCCAGTAAAGGTCAGACTTTAAGCTTTGAAGCTGTTCTGCCGGCAATCTCCATCCAGTGAGGACTTCTTGAAGATGAGTGCGCAGAGCGCAGACGGGTTCGAATGGATCGATCTCGACCGCCACGCCGTGGACACGGCCCGTATCCTCGCGGCCGACCCGGTACAGAAGGCGGGCAACGGCCACCCGGGCACCGCCTTGAGTCTGACTCCAGCCGCGTACACCATCCTTCAAAAGGTGATGCGACACGGTCCCGTCGACCCCGAGTGGATCGGGCGTGACCGTTTCGTCCTCTCCCCCGGCCACACCTCGCCGACCCTGTACATCCAGCTCTTCCTCGCAGGCTACGAAAACGAGACCGCCATCGCCTGGGCCGAGATCCTCAAGCGGCACTCCACGAACCCGGCCCCGCACGATCTCGCGCCGGCCCGCCGGGGCGTGCCCGTGTACGCTCCCAACCCCGAGGCGGCGAAGGGCGGTTACATCCTCCAGGAATCCCCGGGATCCCGGACGTCATCCTCATCGCCACCGGCTCCGAGGTGCGGCTCGCCGTCGCCGCGCGCGACCTGCTGGAGGCCGGGGGCGTGGGCACCCAGGTGGTGCCGATGCCGTCCGTGCAGTGGTTCGAGGAGCAGCCCGCCGACTACCGCGAGCGTGTCCTGCCGCCCATCGCCGGCCCCTCCGGCCTGGTCATCTTGGGCGTCACGGGCGACCTGTCCCGCAAGAAACTGATGCCGGCCGTCCACGACCTCGCCAACCGCGGCCTGCTGCCGCCGGGTTTCTCACCGGTCGGGTTCGCCGGGCGAGATCGGGGACGTCACGATGGACTTCGCCTACGGCGAGTCGTTCACCGAGTCGAGCCCAAAGGCGTACGAACGGCTGATTCTGGACGTACTGCTCGGCGACACCAGCCTCTTCCCGCACACCGGGGAAGTGGAGGAATCCTGGAAGATCCTCGACCCTGTCGAGGAGTACTGGGCCACGCACGGCAGGCCCGCGCAGTACCCCTCGGGCAGTCGGGGCACCGAGGAGGCCGACAAGATGCTCGCACGAGATGGACGGAGCTGGCGCAGGCCATGAAGATCGACCTGACCGACACCACGTCAAGCAAGATCAACAAGGCGCTGGTGCAGGGCCGCCATGCCCTCGGCACCCCCGCCGTGGGCATGGTCCTGACGATGGTCATCGTGACCGACGAGGAGAACGCGTACGACTCGATCAAGGCGGCCGAGGAGGCCTCGCACGAGCACCCCTCGCGCACCCTGGTCGTCATCAAGCGGCACTCCCGCACCCTGCGCGACCGCACGTCCTCGCGCCTGGACGCCGAGGTCCGGGTGGGCGCGGACGCCGGCACCGGCGAGACCGTCGTACTGAGGCTGTACGGCGAGGTGTCCGACCACGCCGACTCGGTGGTCCTGCCGCTGCTGCTGCCGGACGCGCCCGTCGTCGTGTGGTGGCCGGTGGACGCGCCCGACAACCCTGCCAGGGACCCGCTGGGCGCCCTCGCGCAGCGCCGGATCACCGACCTGTATGCCGTCGAGGCCCCGCTGACCACACTGGAGACCCGGGTCGCCTCCTACGCGCCGGGCGACACCGACCTGGCCTGGACCCGGCTGACGCCCTGGCGGTCGATGCTGGCCGCGGCGCTCGACCAGGCCCGTGCGGAGGTGATCTCCGCGGCCGTCGAGAGCGAGGCCGAGAACCCGAGCGCCGAGCTGCTGGCCCGCTGGCTGGAGGCCCGGCTGCGGGTACCCGTCGAGCGGATCGTCACCGCGGGACCCGTCGTCACGGCGGTCCGGCTGGGCACCGAGAAGGGCGAGGTCGTCATCGACCGCCCGGAGGGCCCGCTGGCCACGCTCAGCCTTCCGGGCCAGCCCTCGCGGACCATGGCGCTGAAGGTGCGCGCCACCTCCGAACTGATCGCGGAGGAGCTGCGCCGCCTCGACGCGGACGAGATGTACGCCATCGCCCTGCGCGGCAAGGACTCACACGAGGACGCCCCCACGGGCGCGAAGGAGAACCGCACTCATGTCTGACAGCCCCAGGCTCACCCACCGGCCGGAATGGACGGCCCTGGAGGACCACCGCGCGGGGGCGCTGCTCCACCCGGATCTGCGCGAGCTGTTCGACCGGGACCCCGAGCGGGCCCGGCGCTACACGGTGCGCGTCGGCGACCTGCTGATCGACTACTCCAAGCACCTGATCACCGACGAGACGCTCGCCCTGCTCCAGGAACTGGCCACCGCCACCGGCGTGTTCGGGCTGCGCGACGCCATGTTCCGCGGTGACAGGATCAACACAACGGAGAACCGCGCGGTCCTGCACACCGCGCTGCGCGCCCCGCGGGACGCGGTGATCGAGGTCGACGACGCGAACGTGGTGCCCCGGGTGCACGCCGTGCTCGACAAGATGGCCGCCTTCGCGGACAAGGTCCGCTCGGGCGAGTGGACCGGGCACACCGGCAGGCGCATCAAGAACGTCGTCAATATCGGCATCGGCGGCTCCGACCTGGGCCCGGCGATGGCCTACGAGGCGCTGCGCTCCTGCACCGACCGCGACCTGACGGTCCGCTTCGTCTCCAACGTGGACGGCGCCGACCTGCACGAGGCCACCCGCGACCTGGAACCGGCGGAGACGCTGTTCATCGTCGCGTCGAAGACCTTCACCACCATCGAGACGATCACGAACGCAACCTCGGCCCGTTCCTGGCTCGTCGAGGGGCTGGGCGAGGAGAAGGCCGTCGCCCGGCACTTCGTCGCCCTGTCGACGAACGCCGGGAAGGTCGCCGAGTTCGGCATCGACCCGGACAACATGTTCGAGTTCTGGGACTGGGTGGGCGGCCGCTACTCGTACGACTCGGCGATCGGCCTGTCCCTGATGATCGCCATCGGCCCCGGCCGCTTCCGGGAGATGCTCGACGGCTTCCGCATCGTCGACGAGCACTTCCGCACCGCGCCCGCCGAGTCCAACGCCCCGCTGCTGCTGGGCCTGCTGGGCATCTGGTACGGCTCGTTCTTCGGCGCCCAGTCGCACGCGGTGCTGCCGTACTCGCACTACCTGTCCAAGTTCACCGCCTACCTGCAGCAGTTGGACATGGAGTCCAACGGCAAGTCGGTGGACCGCGACGGGCACCCGGTGGAGTGGCAGACGGGCCCGGTGGTGTGGGGCACGCCCGGCACCAACGGCCAGCACGCCTACTACCAGTTGCTCCACCAGGGCACCAAGATGATCCCGGCCGACCTGATCGGTTTCGCCAACCCGGTCGACGAGCTGAGCGGTGGACTCAGGGCGCAGCACGACCTGTTGATGGCCAACCTGTTCGCGCAGGGCCAGGCGCTCGCGTTCGGCAAGACCGCCGCCGAGGTCCGTGCCGAGGGGGTGCCGGAGGAGCAGGTGCCGCACCGCACCTTCCGCGGCAACCACCCCACCACCACGATCCTGGCCACCGAGCTGACCCCGTCGGTCCTCGGCCAGCTGATCGCCCTCTACGAGCACAAGGTGTTCGTGCAGGGCGCGATCTGGCACATCGACTCCTTCGACCAGTGGGGTGTCGAGCTGGGCAAGGTCCTCGCCAAGCGGGTCGAGCCCGCGCTGACCGGCGGCACGGACGTCCCCGGCCTCGATCCATCCACCGCCGCCCTCGTGGCCGCGTACCGCACGCTCAGGAAGTGAACTGACATGACGACGATGCAACTGGGTCTCGTCGGCCTCGGCAGGATGGGCGGCAACATGCGCGAGCGGATCCGCCGCGCGGGCCACACCGTCATCGGATACGACCGCAACCCGGACATCTCCGATGCCAGCAGTCTGACCGAACTCGTCGAGAATCTCGAAGCCCCGCGCGTGGTCTGGGTGATGGTCCCGGCCGGCGCCCCCACCCAGTCCGTCGTCGACGAGCTCGCCGGCCTGCTCTCCCCCGGCGACACCGTGGTCGACGGCGGCAACTCCCGCTGGACGGACGACCAGAAGCACGCCGAGGAGCTGGGCGCCAGGGGCATCGGCTTCGTCGACGCCGGCGTCTCGGGCGGTGTGTGGGGCCTGCAGAACGGCTACGCCCTCATGGCCGGAGGCGACAGGGAGCACATCGAGCGGCTGAAGCCCGTCTTCGAGGCGCTCAAACCCGAGGGGCCGTACGGCTTCGTCCACGCGGGCAAGGTGGGGGCGGGCCACTTCTCGAAGATGGTCCACAACGGCA
>NZ_JBHUDX010000056.1:37830-40430 GCF_042678285.1 Streptomyces caeni | reverse complement strand
CGCTCCTCGGACGGGCCCGGGGAGCGGCGGCCCCGCGGCCCCCGCCCGCCGGTCTCGCCGAGGTCCTCCAGCTCCTCCGCCGCCAGCCCGGCGCGGGTGCGTTCCGAGCGCGGCAGGACGCCCTTGGTGCCCTCGGGGATGCCGAGGTCGCTGAAGAGGTGCGGCGAGGTGGAGTACGTCTCCGGGGGGTCGCTGAAGTCCAGCTCCAGCGCCTTGTTGATCAGCTGCCAGCGCGGGATGTCGTCCCAGTCGACCAGCGTGATCGCCGTACCCGACGCGCCCGCGCGGCCCGTACGGCCGATGCGGTGCAGATAGGTCTTCTCGTCCTCCGGGGACTGGTAGTTGACGACGTGCGTGACGCCCTCGACGTCGATGCCGCGTGCGGCCACGTCGGTGCACACCAGCACGTCCACCTTGCCGTTGCGGAAGGCCCGCAGGGCCTGCTCTCGCGCGCCCTGGCCCAGGTCGCCGTGGACCGCGCCGGACGCGAAGCCGCGCCGCTGCAGCTGCTCGGCGATGTCCGCGGCCGTCCGCTTCGTACGGCAGAAGACCATCGCCAGCCCGCGGCCGTCGGCCTGCAGCATGCGCGCGACCATTTCCGGCTTGTCGAGCGAGTGCGCGCGGTAGACGAACTGCTTGATGTTCGCGACCGTCACGCCCTCGTCGTCCGGCGCGGTGGCCCGGATGTGCGTCGGCTGTGACATATAGCGGCGGGCCAGGCCGATGACCGCGCCCGGCATCGTGGCCGAGAAGAGCATGGTCTGGCGCTTCGCCGGCAGCATGTCCATGATCTTCTCGACGTCGGGCAGGAAGCCCAGGTCGAGCATCTCGTCGGCCTCGTCGAGCACCAGGCACTTGACGTGCTTCAGGTTCAGCTTCTTCTGGCCCGCCAGGTCCAGCAGGCGGCCCGGGGTGCCGACGACGACATCGACGCCCCTCCTGAGGGCCTCGACCTGTGGCTCGTAGGCCCGGCCGCCGTAGATCGCTGTGACGCGTACGTTGCGCACCTTGCCGGCGGTCAGCAGATCGTTGGTGACCTGCGTGCACAGCTCGCGCGTGGGCACGACGACAAGCGCCTGGGGGGCGTCGGTGAGGGCCTCGGGCCCGGCACGGCCGGCCTCCACGTCGGCGGGGACCGTGACACGCTCGAGGAGCGGGAGGCCGAAGCCCAGCGTCTTGCCGGTGCCGGTCTTGGCCTGGCCGATGACGTCGGTGCCGGAGAGGGCGACGGGGAGCGTCATCTCCTGGATGGGGAAGGGACGGACGATACCGACGGCTTCCAGAGCCTCGGCCGTCTCGGGAAGGATCCCAAGTTCTCGAAAAGTGGTAGTCAGGGTGCTGCCTCTTCTGTGTGCGCGATGCGAGGCGAGCGCGGGGGTCGTGACCATGCCGGATGACGTCGGCCTGCATGGGGGACGGGCCTGTGGCACGGGACCACGCCGACGCTCCAGCGCTCGTACCGCTGAGGGCCCCTCCGGATGCCGTACGCACTGTGACGTACCGGCGAGGAGGGCTTTCGGGTCGGAGCCGATCGGGCCACCGACCGGGCATCCTCATGCGTGCAGCCTGTCGAGATACGTCGACGTACCCAGCAGGCGCATTACCACCATACCCCGGAATCGCGCACACGCGATGGCCGATTCGGTCACGTAGCCGTCGTCACAGTGGTTGATCAGGGACTTCCCCGGGGCGGCGGGCGGGCTATTGTGCGCTTCATGACGACGCCTGACAACGCTCCCGACGCCTCCGCCGAACGCACCTCGGTCGCCGCCCAGGACTGGGCGAGGGCATCCGCCGACCCCCAGTACCGTGCCGCGGTGGTGGACCTGCTCGGCGCGCTCGCGTACGGGGAGCTGGCGGCGTTCGAGCGGCTCGCGGAGGACGCGAAGCTCGCGCCCACGCTCGCAGACAAGGCGGAGCTGGCGAAGATGGCGTCCGCCGAGTTCCACCACTTCGAGCGGATCAGGGACCGGCTCACCGAGATCGGGGCCGAGCCGACGGAGGCGATGGAGCCGTTCGTCGCGGCCTACGACGGCTTCCACAAGCAGACGGCCCCGTCGGACTGGCTGGAGGGGCTCGTCAAGGCGTACGTCGGCGACTCGATCGCCAGCGACTTCTATCGCGAGGTTGCGGCCCGGCTCGACGCCGACACGCGCGGGCTCGTGCTCGCCGTGCTCGACGACACCGGGCACGCCAGTTTCGCCGTCGAGAAGGTGCGCGCCGCGATCGACGCGGACCCGCGTGTGGGCGGGCGGCTCGCGCTGTGGGCGCGGCGGCTGATGGGCGAGGCCCTGTCGCAGTCGCAGCGGGTGGTCGCCGACCGGGACGCGTTGTCGACGATGCTCGTCGGCGGCGTCGCGGACGGCTTCGACCTCGCCGAGGTCGGCAAGATGTTCTCGCGGATCACCGAGGCGCACACCAAGCGCATGGCCGCGCTGGGGCTGGCCGCCTGATCGTCGCGGTGGCCGAGCCCTGCGCCGTGCGGGTGGCGGCAGCCGTCCGCCGAGGGCGCCACGACCGCCGCACGGGCGGGCGGTCCGGGGCGCGTGTCACGGCGTTCGTCGTCCCGGCCGGCGCCGGAGCCGTCGTCCCGGCCGCGG
>NZ_JBHUDX010000056.1:0-37818 GCF_042678285.1 Streptomyces caeni | reverse complement strand
CACCGCCGGGGCGGGCGGGGCCGCTCGCCGGGGGTGTCCCGGGCCACGCCGTGCCCAGGGTGCGGCCTCAGGCCGTCGCCGACCTGCGGCGGAGTCCTTCCGCCGGCCGCAGCAGCAGCGACAGCGAGGCCGCCGAGACGGCCAGCGCACCGACGAGGATCACCGGGAGACCGGCCGAGCCCAGCGCGCTGTGGGTGAGGAACGCGCCGAAGAGGGCCCCCGCCGCACCCGTCGGCAGGACCATCGCGCGGGCAGGCAACCGGTGCGGCAGCCGGCGCACGGCGGCCCATGCCAGGGCGAGCCCGAGGACGGCGGAGCCGAGCGCTTCCCAGAACATGACGAGGTTCCCTCCCGCACGGCTGCTGCCAGGGCAAAACGGTCGTAGCCGTGTTACCCGCGGCGCGCGGAGGACAATCCTCCCCTGTGGGGTGGATGTGCTCCTCCTGGGCGGCGGATGTGCCCCGTCCGTGTGGCCCGGAGAGGGGTCCGCGCCCCGGGCGTCCGCCTGCGGCCCGGAGTGGGTCTGTGGCCGAGAGGGGCCGTGCGTTCCGGGCCTGAGTCGTGTGTCCGGGACCGGGTCCGCGCCCCGGGCGTCCGCCTGCGGCCCGGAGCGGGTCCGTGTGGGATCGCTCGGCGGTACGGGATCACGCACGGGCGAGGCAGCGGAGGGGCCCGGTGGCATGCGCCACCGGGCCCCTCCGCTTGTTACGGCGCGACCTACAGCGCGCCGAAGCCCACCTTGCGCGGGGCCGGCTCGCCGATCTCCACGTACGCGAGCCGGTCGGCCGGGACGAGGAGCTTGCGGCCGTGCTCGTCCACGAGGCTCAGCAGCCGCGACTTCCCGGACAGCGCCTCGGCCACGACACGCTCGACCTCCTCGGCGCTCTGACCGCTCTCCAGAACGATCTCGCGCGGCGCGTGCTGCACGCCGATCTTGACCTCCACGGCTTTGTCCCTCCGACGGTCAGTGATGTGCGCGGCCGTCCGCGCCGTACCAGCACACATTAGCCCGGTGAGGGGGCGCACACGCTCCGCTCCGGAACGCCAGGAGCGAACACCCTGCGGGAACAAAGCCGCCGTACGGCTCCGCTCCGTGTACGCGGTGCCGTACGGCTCGGGGGCCGGCGGTGCCCTGGGGCGCCGCTCAGTGGTGCTGATCGCTGCCGTGCAGCGGGAACCCGGCGATGCCCCGCCAGGCCAGGGAGGTCAGCAGCTGCACCGCCTGGTCGCGCGGCACGCTGCGGTCGCTGTGCAGCCAGGAACGCGCCACGACCTGGGCCAGGCCGCCGAGACCCGAGGCCAGCAGCATGGACTCGTCCCGCGACAGACCGGTGTCCTCGGCGATGACGTCGCAGATGGCCTCCGCGCACTCGATCGTGACCTTGTCCACGCGCTCGCGCACCGCGGGCTCGTTCGTCAGGTCCGACTCGAAGACCAGCCGGAAGGCGCCGCCGTCGTCCTCCACGTACGCGAAGTACGCGTCCATCGTGGCGCGTACGCGCTGCTTGTTGTCAGTCGTCGACGCGAGCGCGTTCCGAACGGCCAGCAGCAGGGCGTCGCAGTGCTGGTCCAGCAGCGCCAGATAAAGATCGAGCTTGCCCGGGAAGTGCTGGTAGAGCACCGGCTTGCTGACCCCGGCGCGCTCGGCGATGTCGTCCATCGCGGCCGCGTGGTAGCCCTGAGCCACGAAGACTTCCTGCGCGGCGCCCAGCAGCTGGTTCCGTCGGGCACGGCGCGGCAGGCGCGTACCCCGCGGGCGTGCCGCCTCTGTCTGCTCGATGGCTGTCACGCCGCCTCCCAAAATCGTCCACATGCGGTGTGCGCCGCGCCGCCATCGTACTTTTCGGTAACCGTGCTGTGCGCGGTGCGAGCGCAGAATTTCACGGACCGGACAACGGGGAAAGCCGCGCACAGCGCGCCGAACGGGGGCGGGGCGGGTGGATGGGCGCCCCGGCACCGCCTGACGGCACGCGCTCTCTCACCGTGCGTACGCGTCCTCTTGCCCGAAGTGATCCTTTTCCTGATCGTCTCGGTACCTCACCGACACTCACCGATGGTCACCGATAGTCGTCCTCGTCGAGGGAGACGACGCGGGCCTGCTCCACGAGGTCCGCCTCGTTGGCGCGGAGGCTGTCCTCCTCGGCCACGGGCTCGTCCCGCTCCGGGGCGAGTTCCGCCTGCTGTGCGGCGGCGTCGTTCTCCGGCGCCTCGACGTCGAGCTCGGTGCCGCCGTTCCCGCCGTCGTCGAACGTCTCGGGATCAGTGGGGTCTACGGCCATGGTGGGATCCCTTCCTGAGAACTCCTGGAACGTCCCCGAACGAGGCAGGGGCCACATACGGGTGCCCTGCTCCGAGCCTAGGAGACAGCCGATCGGGACGCTATGTGTGGTGAGGGGTCCTTGGGTGTGTCCGTCGCGCCGAGCCGTCGCGCCGGGCCGCTCTCCCCCTGCGGTCAGGTCTGTCCTGTGACGGCGAACACATGAACCAGTGTGTGATCGCCTCGTAACATTGGCGCATGTCCTCGACCGAGTTGCCGTCCGTCCCGGCCGCCAATGTGCTCCCGAAGGTGGCGCCCCTCAGGGTGCGCGAGGGCGAGCGCGTGAGGGCGGTGGGGCTGCCTGGGGTGACGCTGACGGTGCGGTCGAGACCGCCGGAGCGCGAGGGGCTGCCGCGGGCGCTGTACGTCCACGGACTCGGCGGTTCCTCCCAGAACTGGTCGGCGCTGATGGCCCTGCTCGACGGGCTCGTCGACGGCGAGGCCCTCGACCTGCCGGGCTTCGGCGACTCGCCGCCGCCGGACGACGGCAACTACTCCGTCACCGGGCACGCGCGCGCGGTCATCCGCTACCTCGACGCGGACGGGCGTGGGCCCGTTCATCTGTTCGGCAACTCGATGGGCGGGGCCGTCGCGACGCGCGTCGCCGCCGTACGGCCCGATCTCGTCCGGACGCTCACCCTCGTCTCGCCGGCGCTCCCGGAGATCTTCGTGCAGCGCGGCGCGATTCCGACGGGTCTGCTCGCGGTGCCCGGGGTCGCCTCCCTGTTCACCCGGTACACCAAGGACTGGACGGCCGAGCAGCGAGTCCGCGGGGTCATGGCGCTGTGCTACGGCGACCCCCGGCGCGTCACCCCGGAAGGCTTTCAGAGCGCGGTCGAGGAGATGGAGCGGCGACTGGGACTGCCGTACTTCTGGGACGCGATGGCCCGCTCGGCGCGCGGGATCGTGAACGCCTACACGCTGGGCGGACAGCACGGGCTGTGGCGCCAGGCGGAGCGGGTCCTCGCCCCGACGCTGCTCGTGTACGGCGGCCGGGACCAGCTGGTGTCCTTCCGCATGGCCCAGCGGGCGGCGCGCGCCTTCCGCGACTCCCGGCTGCTGACCCTGCCGGAGGCGGGGCACGTCGCGATGATGGAATACCCGGACGTGGTGGGCGACGCCTTCCGCGAACTGCTGGCGTCGACGGGCGAATTGCCCGGACGGGCCGGTGGAGGAGGCGGCGGCGCAGCCGTGAGGGACGTGTCCGGCCGGGGGACCACCGCGGCGACGGGTGAATCCGGCACTGTCGGGGGGAGCTGAGGCGCGGCGTGGGACGGCACAGCCGCAAGGGGCGGGGCAACAGGACGCATACGGACACCGGCGCGGTGCCGGTCATACCGGCGCAGGGCACATCGGCACGAGACGCGGCGGCCCTGTCCGCCATGGATTCGGCGCCGCGCGGCGAAGCGGCGCCGCCGCCTCGGGGCCCGCAGGCATCGGCCCCCGTGCCGCCGGGACCGGCTGCCCGCCGGCAGCGCCCGATGGAGGGCACACCGGCGCAGGGCACACCGGCGCAGGGGGTTCTGCGCTATCCGGACGGCACGCCGGCCCGGGGGGTGCCCCGTGTCCCCGGCGCCACTCCGCACCAGGGAGGACCGCGGCCGGCGGCCGACGGGACTCCGGCGCGCGGTGTTCCCCGCTTCCCGGACGGGACCCCTGCCCGGGGCGTCCCCCGCTTCCCGGACGGGACGCCCGCTCACGGTGTTCCCCGGTTCCCCGATGGGACCCCCGCCCACGGCACCCCCCAAGTCCGCGGCGGCCACCCCCAGCAGCGCGAACCCGGCGGAGGCTGGGAACCGTTCGGGGGCAGGGCCGTGCCCACGGGTGCGCCCGAGGGCATGCCCACAGGAGGCCCCGCCCCCCGCATCCCGCAGCAGAGGTCGCGGTCCGGGCCCCGTCAGGAGTACCTCGACGCCTTCGACGAGGGCGACGACGTCTTCGCGCCCCGCGGCACCGGCCCCGCCGCCCGTCCTTCGCGCACCAGCGACCTCCGCACGCAGGCGCAGGCGCAGGCGCAGGCGCAGGCCCAGACGCAGTCCGGGCCCGGCGGGGACGGCGACGCGCCGGACAGCGGGTCCGGCGAGGCGGCGCCCAAGGGGAGCGGGAAGGGCCGTACCTACACCGGGATTGCGGCCGCCGCCGTGACCACCGTGCTCGCGGTGGTCGTCGCCGGCCAGGTCGCAGGCGGCCAGGGCGGCACCACCGAGCGGGCACAGTCCGCCACCGACCGGGCCCGCGACGCCCACGGCGCCGCCAGCAGGGGCGACGGCCGCCCGACCCCCTCCCGCACGCCGAACGCGAGGACGCTGACGTACGAGCAGGCCATGAACGAGCGGTACCCGTTCAGCGCCACGCTGAAGGGACCCGGGAAGTTCTCCGCCGTCCCCGGCTTCGACAAGGCGCCGGGCACGGGGCGCAAGTACACCTACCGCGTCGATGTGGAGAACGGGCTCGGCCTTGACGGCGAACTCTTCGCCCAGGCCGTCCAGAAGTCCCTCAACGACGACCGCAGCTGGGCCCACCACGGCGCCCGTACCTTCGAGCGCGTCTCCTCGGGCAAACCCGACTTCGTGATCACGCTCGCCAGCCCCGGCACCACGGCCGCCTGGTGCGCCAAGTCCGGCCTCGACACGACGGAGGACAACGTCTCCTGCGACTCGGCCTCCACCGAGCGCGTGATGATCAACGCCTACCGCTGGGCGCAGGGTTCCAAGACGTACGGGGACCACATACACGCCTACCGCCAGATGCTGATCAATCACGAGGTGGGCCACCGCCTCGGCTACGGTCACGTCACCTGCGACAAGGACGGCGAGTTGGCGCCGGCCATGCAGCAGCAGACCAAGTTCCTCGACCACGACGGCATCCACTGCCTGCCCAACCCCTGGCCCTACCCCCGGAGCTGACCGGAGCGGTCGTCCTGGTGCCGATGAGCGCCCGCGGGGCGCTCGGCCGGGGACCGGCCGCCACCTCCCGAAACGTCACTGCATGATCTGCTAGCGCGGTCGAACGCGGTCCACGGGGGAAAGTTACGACCGTTCACCCCTTTTGGTGGCGCGATGGACAACCGTCCGTCGCGCCACCGCGTTGTCCGCATACGTTCGTCCCGCTGCGAGCCGCCGGGCAACGGCGGCTCCCACACGGGAGATCGGGGGTGCGCTCGTGCGCATCGGATTGCTTACGGAGGGTGGCTACCCGTATGTGGGCGGTGATGCCGGACTCTGGTGCGACCGGCTCGTACGCGGGCTCGGGCAGCACGAGTTCGACATCTACGCGCTCAGCCGCAGCGAGCGCCAGGAGGCCGGGGGACGGCTTCCGCTGCCGCCGCACGTCGGCCGGGTGCGGACGGCGCCGCTGTGGAGCGCGGCGGACGACGGAGTCGTCTACGGCCGTCGTGCCCGGCGCCGGTTCGCCGAGGCGTACGGGGAGCTGGCCGCCGCGCTCTGCACGGCACCGGAGCCGGGGACGTCACGCGGCGCCCCGGAGTCGTCCGGTCCTGAGGCGGACCGTTTCGGCAACGCCCTCTACGCGCTCGCCGAACTCGCCCGCGACGAAGGCGGACTGGCCGGCGCACTGCGTTCCGAGGCCGCTGCCCGCGTCCTGGAACGCTCCTGCCGCGCGCCGGGCGCCCTCCGTGCAGCGCGAGCGGCGCGCGTCCCCGATCTGCTCGAAGCGGCCGCGAGGCTCGAACGCGCCCTGCGCCCGCTCTCCCTCGACTGGTACGAGGACGACGGGCTCGGATCGGCCGACCTCTGCCACGCCGCGACGGGGGGCGCCGCGGCCCTGGCCGGGCTGCTCGCCCGCCATCTCGCCGGAGTCCCGCTGCTGGTGACCGAGTACGGCGTGCACCTGCGCGCGCACTATCTGGGCGCGTCGGACGGGGCGCCCGCGGTGCGCGCGCTGCTCGCCTCCTTCCACCGTCGGCTGGCCGCCGAGGCATACCGGCGCGCCGCCTGCGTCACGCCCGGCAATACCCATGCCCGCCGCTGGCAGGAACGGTGCGGCGCCGACCGGGCCAAGCTGGTCACGGTCTACCCCGGCATGGAGGCGTCCCGCTTCACGGACGTGGGCGAGTCGGCCGACTGCGCGGACCCGTACACGCTGGTCTGGGTCGGCCGCGTCGAACCCACCAAGGACCTGATCTCCCTGCTCCACGCCTTCGCGGACGTCCACAGGAAGGAGCCGAAGGCCCGGCTGCGGATCATCGGGTCCGCGGCGGGCGCCGACGGCACGGCCTACCTCGGGCACTGCAGGGCGCTGGCCGCCCAGCTCTTCCCCGACGAGGCGGAGGGCGTCCACGCCGTCGGCGACAACCCGGTGTCCTTCGAGGAGATCGGCGGCCCGGAGGTGCCCGACCTGGCGGAGGCGTACGCGGCCGGCGCCGTCGTCGTCCTCTCCAGCGTCGTCGAAGGGTTTCCGATCAGCCTGGTGGAGGCCATGCTCTGCGGCCGCGCGACGGTGTCCACGGACGTGGGCGCGGTGGTGGAGGTCATCGGCGGTACGGGACTCGTGGTCCCGCCCCGCAACCCCCGGGCGCTGGCCGAGGCGTGCCTGGCGTTGCTGCGCGACCCCGAGCGCCGTGAGCGCCTCGGCGCGGCCGCCCGCGCGCGAGCCCTGGAACTGTTCACCGTCGAGCAGAACGTCGCGGCGTTCCGCGGCATCTACCTGGAGATCCTCTCCCACTCGCCGGTGCGGAGGGTGCTCGTCGACGGAGCGGGCGAACCGCTGCCCTTCGGAGCACCGGCGGAGGCCCAAGTGCCCGGCCGCTGGACCGATCCGCTGCGCCTGCGCGCACGACCGCGCTGGGCGGGGGCAGCGCACCCCGCGCCGGACGCGGTGAGCGCCACGGTGCCCCTCAAGGAATCCGTCCCGGTGGCGGGGGGTGCGCGATGAGCGAGGCGGAAGAACTGCTCAGGGGTACGGAACCCGGGCGCGCGGACGCACCCTGCCCGTCCCTCACCGAGGCGTGCGACGAGCCCGGCGGGCGGGACGGCCTGCCGCAGTCATGGGGGGACTTGCCCGACGGGGCCCGCACGGCGGTGCGCGGCGAACGTAGTGCGGCAGACGCGACGGACGGCGTGCGCGTGGCGCCCGAAGGAGCGCTCGATGTCTTTCGGACCGCCATGGAATCCCCGGTGCCGGGCCGCGCCCCCCGGACGCCGGACGCCGCGCCTCCCGTGCCCACCGGCCCCGCGGCCACGGTCCGCAAACCGGCCCGCCGCGGCGCCGCCGACCCGGTCAAGGCCCTGATGCACCACCACCGCGACCTGTGCGAGCGAGCCGTCGACCCACTGGAGATCGCGGCCGGTCTCGAAGCCCACGGTCTGACCGACCGGACCGCCGCGCGCTTCCGGCACCGGGATGTCTTCTCCCTCGCCGAGGAGATGTACGCGCGCGTGCCCCGTGACGCCGCCCGGCACCCGCCGCGGCCCGCCTCCACGGACGCCCCCCGCGAGCCCGGGGGATGGGCCGCCCTCGCCCTGCTCCCCGGCGCGCTGTGCGCGGCGGCCGTGATCGGGGCGCGGCTCACCGAAGGCCGCGGCCGCCTCGCCGTCGCCGCACTCGGTGCCGTCGCCGTCATGCTCGGGTTGCGCGTGGCGCTCCGGCGTGGCCCGCTGCGCGTGGCGAACCACGCCACGCCGGCCGCCGCACGCACGGCGACCTGCTGGCTGCTCGCCTACGCCCTCCTCGGAGACGGGCTCCTGCGTGCCGCTCTGGACGGCGGCCCCGACGGTCCCTGGCCCCCGTCCACCGCGCCCGTCGTGGCCCTCGCCCTGGCCTGCGGTCCGGCCGCCTGGTGCGCCCGCCTCTTCACGGTGCGCGCCCGCCGCGGACTCGCCGCCAGCCGCGGCCTGGAGGACTTCGCGTCCTCGGCCACTCCTCTGCTCCTCGGCGTGTTCGGACTTTTCCTGTGCGCCCTGGGGGCACTGCTGGCGCTGTGCGGGGCGCTGCTCGGCGGGCCCGGTGCCTCCCCGGGGCCCACCGCCTACGCGGGGGCCGGCACCCTCGGCATGCTCCTGCTGCCGGCCCGGCTTCTGGCCGCGCACGGCTTCGGACGCGCCCCGGCCGTGGTCCTCTGCGCCGCGGCCGCCACCGAGGCGACCGCCCTGGCCACGGTCTTCGCCGGGCGGCTCCCCGGCTGCGCGTCCCTGGCCACGCCGGTCCAGGCCCTGGTCGGCGCCTGGGGCGCAGACGCCGTCCAGGCCGCCGTCTGCGCCCCGGCCGCCCTGGTCCTGCTGGCCCACGCGATCCGCAACCTGACCCGGGCCTCGGCCCACGCCCGTCCGCCCGGATTTCCCTGAGCCCCAGCCCATGGCACCCCCCACCTCCGACGCCATGAGCCGTAGCCGCCGCCGGGGGCCTGGTCCCCGGCCCATCCGTCCCGCGGGGCCGACACCGCGGGCTCCTCCCATCCGATGGCACCACCCCTGAAGGAGAACGCCAGATGATCACCTCCCGAACCGGAGAATCCGCCCCGGGAGCCGCCCGATGAGGGTCCTGCTGATCGGAGCCAACGGATACCTCGGCCGCTTCGTCGCCGACCGCCTGCTCGCCGACCCCGCCGTGCAGCTCACCGCGCTCGGCCGCGGCGACGACGCCGATGTGCGCTTCGACCTCGCATCCGGCAGCCCGGGCGCACTCACCCGCTTCCTGGACGCCGTGCACCCCGGGGTCGTCATCAACTGCGCCGGCGCCATCCGCGGCGGCGCCCGTGAACTCACCCGGCACAACACCGTCGCCGTCGCCACCGTCTGCGAGGCTCTGCGCCGCAGTGGCTGCGGAGCCCGCCTCGTGCAGATCGGCTGCGGCGCCGAGTACGGCCCGAGCCAGCCCGGCTCTTCCACGGCCGAGGACGCGGTCCCGCGCCCCGGCGGCCCCTACGGCGTCAGCAAGCTCGCCGCCACCGAACTGGTCCTCGGCTCCGGGCTCGACGCCGTCGTGCTCCGCGTGTTCTCGCCCGCCGGGCCCGGCACCCCCGCCGGGTCCCCGCTCGGCCGCCTCGCCGAAGCCATGCGCCGCGCCATGCAGTCCGGGGACGGCGAGCTCAAGCTCGGCGGCCTCGGCATCCAGCGCGACTTCGTCGACGTGCGCGATGTCGCCCGCGCCGTCCACGCCGCCTCGCTCTCCGCGGCCCAGGGCGTGATCAACATCGGCTCGGGCCGCGCCGTGCGGCTCCGTGACGCGGCCGCCGTCCTCGCCCGCGTGGCCGGCTACGGCGGCGCCCTGCACGAACTCGACGGGCCTCCCGGCGCGGTGCGGGCGGCCATCGGCCACCCCCGTGGCGAATCGGAGCATGCGCCCCCGGTCGCGTATCCCTACCCGGACGGCTGCGGCAGCTGGCAGCAGGCCGATGTGCGCACCGCACGAGACCGGCTCGGCTGGCGGCCCCGGATCAACCTCGAGGAGTCCCTGGCCGATATCTGGATGGAGGCGGCATGCCGTATCTGACCAGCGCCACGGCGGGCACCCCGAGCACCGGACTGAGTCTGGGGCTGGGCGCCCCCGGCTATGCGCATCCCCTCGTCGCCCCCCTGGAGTGGCGTGAACTCACCCGCCCGGGCACCCCCGTGCACTGGACCGTGCTCAATGTCGGCGGCGGCCCCGGCACGCGTCCCGACCCGCACTGCACGCAGGCCGCGGGACGGCTGCACACCGCGGGCGTCTGTGTTCTCGGTCACCTCGATGCCGCCTACGGAGCACGCGGCCTCGGCGAGCTGATGTCCGAGGCGCAGCGGTATCTCGACTGGTACCAGGTGGACGGCTTCCTCCTGGACCGCTGTCCCACGGAGCGTTCCGCGCTCGCCGAGGTCCGCCGCACGGTCACCGCGTTCCGCGCGATCCTCCACCGCGGTCATGTCGTCCTCGGGCACGGCACTCACCCGTATCCCGGATACGCCGAGGCCGCCGACCAGTTGGTCACCTTCTCCGGTTCCTGGAACGACTACCGCTGGTCGCAGGTGGCCGAGTGGACCGCAGAGCACCCGCCCGAGCGGTTCTGCCACTTCGTGCACGGCGTGCCGCGCGGTCATCTCGACGAGGCACTGCGCATCGCGCGGTGGCAGGGCGCCGCCACGATCTGGTTCACGGACCGCACGGGCCATGGCGGACGCGGTGATCCCTGGGAGGCCATGCCCGGCTACTGGGACGAAATCGTCTCGCGTATCGGAACGGGTGTCTCGGAATGAAGAAGGGCGTGGCAGTGTTGCAACGAGAACAACTGTAGTGATTGACCGACCAACGGAGTCCCCGTGTCGCTGCCACCCCTGGTTGAGCCGGCTTCTGAGCTCACCGTAGACGAGGTCCGCAGGTACTCCCGCCACCTGATCATCCCGGATGTCGGGATGGACGGGCAGAAGCGGCTGAAGAACGCCAAGGTGCTCTGTGTGGGCGCCGGCGGCCTGGGTTCGCCGGCGCTGATGTACCTGGCCGCTGCGGGCGTCGGCACGCTCGGCATCGTGGAGTTCGACGAGGTCGACGAGTCGAACCTGCAGCGCCAGATCATCCACAGCCAGTCCGACATCGGCCGCTCCAAGGCCGAGTCCGCGCGTGACACGGTCAAGGGCATCAACCCGTACGTGAACGTGATCCTTCACGAGGAGCGGCTCGAGGCCGACAACGTGATGGACATCTTCAGCCAGTACGACCTGATCGTCGACGGCACGGACAACTTCGCGACCCGCTACCTGGTCAACGACGCGTGTGTGCTGCTGAACAAGCCGTACGTATGGGGTTCGATCTACCGCTTCGACGGCCAGGCCTCCGTCTTCTGGTCGGAGCACGGCCCCTGCTACCGCTGCCTGTACCCGGAGCCCCCGCCGCCCGGCATGGTTCCGTCGTGCGCCGAGGGCGGCGTGCTGGGCGTGCTGTGCGCCTCCATCGGCTCGATCCAGGTCAACGAGGCCATCAAGCTGCTCGCCGGCATCGGTGAGCCGCTGGTCGGCCGGCTGATGATCTACGACGCCCTGGAGATGCAGTACCGCCAGGTCAAGGTCCGCAAGGACCCGAACTGCGCCGTCTGCGGCGAGAACCCCACCGTCACGGAGCTCATCGACTACGAGGCCTTCTGCGGCGTCGTCTCCGAGGAGGCCCAGGCGGCGGCCGCCGACTCGACGATCACTCCCAAGCAGCTCAAGGAGTGGATCGACGACGGCGAGAGCATCGACATCATCGACGTCCGTGAGCCGAACGAGTACGAGATCGTCTCCATCCCGGGCGCCCGGCTGATCCCGAAGAACGAGTTCCTCATGGGCAACGCCCTGGAGAGCCTTCCGCAGGACAAGAAGATCGTCTTGCATTGCAAGACGGGTGTCCGCAGTGCGGAAGTCCTCGCGGTTCTGAAGTCGGCGGGCTTCGCGGACGCGGTCCACGTGGGCGGCGGCGTGATCGGCTGGGTCAACCAGATCGAACCGCACAAGCCGGTGTACTGAGCCGAGGCTCAACACCCCACTGCGATGGCGGGGGCTTCGGGCGCCGCGGATGCCCGAAGCCCCCGCCATCGTCATGAGCACACCTTGCCGTCCTTCGGGACGGTCCCCTTCAGCAGGTACGCGTCCACGGTCGAGTCGACGCAGTCGCTCCCGCTGCCGTAGGCACCGTGCCCCTCGCCCTTCCAGGTGAGTTCCACACCGACACCCTTGCCCAGCCCGTCGGCCATCTTGCGGGCGCCCTCGTACGGCGTCGCCGGATCCCCGGTGTTCCCCACCACCAGCACGGGCGCGGCTCCCGGCGCGCTGACCTCCGGGTGGTCGAACTGCCCCGCCACCGGCCAATTGTGGCACCAGCCCGCCGCGTCCCAGCCCAGGAAGTCGCCGAACACGGGCGATATCGTCTTGAACTCCGGCAGCAGCTTCTTCATCTCCTCCGGTGTGGGCCGCTGCCTGTCGTCCAGGCACGATATGACCCGCTGTGCGTGGGTCGTCGTGCCGTAGCGACCCGAGGCGTCCCGCTCGTTGTAGCCGTCGGCCAGTCTCAGCAGCAGGGAACCGTCGCCGGCCTCGGCCTCCTCCAGTGCGCTGGTGAGCGTGGGCCAGCCCGCCTTGCTGTAGAGCGGCAGCACGATGCCGGTGAGGGCCAGCGTCTGGGTGAGCTTGCGGCCGGACGAGGTCGGCAGTGGCTTCGTGTCGATCCGCTTCAGCAGGTCCGCGATCTTCTGGGAGCCCCGCTCCGGGTCCTGCCCCGTCGACTTGAGGTAGTCGTCCAGCGCGCGCTGGAAGCCGCGGGCCTGGTTCTTCGCGTGGCCCACGCTGTCGGCGGTCGGGTCCACGACGGCGTCCAGCACCAGACGGCCCACGTTCTTGGGGAACAGATGGGCGTAGACGCCCCCGAGTTCGGTTCCGTAGGAGATGCCGAAGTAGTGCATCGTGTCGTCGCCGAGGACCTGGCGCATCAGGTCCATGTCGCGCGCGGTGTCGGTCGTCGAGACGTGCGAGATCAGCTTGCCGGCGGCCTTCGCGCAGCCCTGGCCGAAGGCGACGGCGTCGTCGAAGTACGCCTTCTCCTCCGTGGTGTCGTCCGGTGTCGCGTCGATGTCCTCCGCTGCCTGGATCGCCTTGTCGCTGCGGCAGCGGACCCCCTCACTGGCGCCGACCCCGCGCGGGTCCCAGCTCACCAGGTCGTACCGCTCGTGGAGCTTGGCCACCGTGCCTTCGTACGACGGCATCATCGAGACTCCCGAGCCGCCGGGGCCACCGAAGTTGAACAGGAGCGAGCCGATCCGCCTGCCCCCGGTCGCCTTGGACCGGATCAGCGCCAGGCCGATCGTGCGGCCGTCGGGCTTCGACCAGTCCAGCGGCACCTTCAGCGTCGCGCACCGCCAGCCGGCGCCCGGCCCCGAGGTGCTCTTGCAGCGGCCCCAGTCGAGTCTCTGCGAGGTGAGGGAGGAGGGCAGCGTCGAGGAGGAGGCGGCGGTCGCCGGTGCACCCGCGCCGTCCTTCCCTTCCGCGCTCCCGTCCCCGCCGGACGAACCGCTGCTGCAGCCGGTCATCAGCACCGCGGCGGCGAGCGTGGCCGTCCATCGTACGAACCGTGACATGCAAATCCCCCTCACGAGCTCTCCGCTCGGAGCCGCGGGGAGCAGTCAGGCCATAGTAGGCGGATCGAGCCAAGCCCATGGCGAGCTGTGGACAACCGTCTGACCTGCGCTTTTTTCGCGCGGACGGCAGGTGGGGCCAGGAGCGGGGTGGGCTAGGAGCAGACGGTACCGGCCGCAGGAACCCTGCCGTTCAGGAGGTAGTTGTTCACGACGCTCTGCACACACGTGTTCTTGCTGTCGTAGGCGCCGTGCCCCTGCCCCCGGTACGTCAGCTCGACACCGACGCCTTTGCCCAGCGCATCGACCATCCTCTTCGCGCCGTGGTACGGGGTGGCCGGGTCGCCGGTGTTGCCGATCACGAGGATCGGTGCGGCACCGGGCGCGCTCACATCCGGGTGGTCGGCGGCCCCCGCCACCGGCCAGTGGACGCAGCTGATCATGCCCCAGGCCAGGAAGTCGCCGAACAGCGGGGACGCGGCGCGGAACTGCGGCAGGCTCGCCTTCACATCGGCGGCGGTGTAGCGGGGCTTCTCGTCGGCGCAGTTGATGGAGACGTTCGCGGCGGTGAGGTTGCTGTACTGACCGTTGGCGTTGCGCCCGTTCATCGCGTCGGACAGCAGCATCAGCACCTTGCCGTCGCCTGCGTATGCCTGCTGCAACCCCTGGGTGAGGTATGGCCAGAGGCTCTTCGAGTACAGGGACTGTGCGATCCCGTTGGTCGCCGCGGTCTGCGTCAGCCGGCGCGGGGGGATGCCGGAGATGGGTTTGCGGTCGAGGTCCTTCAGGAGAGCGGCGATCCGCTTCTCGACCTCCTGCGGCGTGCTGCCGACCGGGCATCCCGTGCTCTTCGACGTGCAGTCCCGCGCGTAGTTGTCGAGCGCGAGCTGGAACCCCTTGGCCTGTCCGAGCGAGATCTGCTCCGGGTTCTGGCTCGGATCGACGACCCCGTCGAACACGGCTCGTCCCACGCGCTGGGGGAACAGGTGGGCGTAGACGCCCCCGAGTTCGGTTCCGTAGGAGATGCCGAAGTAGTGCATCCTGTCGTCGCCGAGGACCTGGCGCATCAGGTCCATGTCGCGCGCCGCGTCGGTGGTGCGCACGTATGGCAGCATCCCGCCGGAGTGTGCCCTGCAGGCGTTGTTGAACTGCCGGGTGTTGTTCAGGAACGTCCGCTGCTCGGCCGCGTCGTCGGGTGTCGCATCCTGCTGGAAGTAGGCGTCGAGCTGCCGGTCGTCCTCGCATTTGATGCCCGCGCTGCGGCCGACCCCGCGGGGGTCGAAGCTCACCAGGTCGTAACGGGTGCGCAGGGTCTCGTAGTCCGGGGCGAAGGAGGGCAGCGTGCTGACGCCGGAGCCGCCGGGCCCGCCGAAGTTGAAGATAAGGGAGCCGATCCGCTTGCTCGGGTCGCCGCTGGCCTTCGCCCGGATGAGTGCGATGTCGATGGTGCCGCCGACGGGATCCTCCCAGTTGCGGGGCGCCTTCATGGTGGCGCACTGCCAGCGCTCGCCGTCCGGCAGTGGCGAGGGGGCGCTGCCGCCGCCCTCGGACGCGGAGGGGGCCGGGCAGTCCTGCCAGTTCAGCTTCTGGCTCGACAGCTCTCCCTTGATGACGACGAAGCGGCCGGCGCATCCCGCCACCGCCGCCAGGGAGGCTGCGAGGACGGCGGCGCCGGTCAGGGCCTTGGCGCGGATCCGAGGAGGGTTCGGCATGCTCCCATCGTGGGGCCGCACGCGGCGGGGCGCGCGGGGCGCAGGCCGTGCGGGTGACGGCCGGCCGCCGACCGGGCGCGCCTCCTTGTGGGGGGCGCCCGCACCCGGGCCGGGCCTGCCGCATGCGGTTCACGCGCACGTGGGCGTGCCCGCAGGCGGGCGACGGTGAAGCCGACGCGGGCGTGCGCCCCCGGTGTCGTGGGCGTCCCGGAGCGCTTCCTCGGGCACTTCGAGTGCCCCTTGAGGCGCTTGCCCGGGGGCGCTTGCCCGGGGCGCTTCCTCAGAGGGCTTCCTTGCGTGTCAGGTGGTTGAAGAACAGCCAGCCCGGCAGCACGGGCAGCCACAGGGTCAGGAGCCGGTACAGCAGGACCGCGGGCGCGGCGACCTCCTTGGGGAGGCCGACGGCGATGAGGCCGACCGTCAGGGTGGCCTCGACCGCGCCCACGCCGCCCGGGGTCGGGGCGGCCGAACCGAGCGCGTTGCCCGCGAGGAAGACGACCGCGACACTGGCCAGGCTCAGCGTGGTCTTCTCCTCGTGCCCGAACGCCCGGATCGAGGCGTCCAGGCACATCACGAAGGACGCGGTCAGCAGCAGCATGCCGCCGATGCCGGTGACCAGCTTCTGCGGCCGCTGCAGCACATCGAGCATGCGCGGAACGACACCCGCGAACAGCGACCTCACGCGTGTGGCGACGAGCTTCCGCAGGAACGGCACGGACGTGACCACCAGGACGAGCACCGCGACGGTCAGCAGACCGGCGATGACGGCACGGGAAGGCGACAGGGACGGCGTCTTCTCGGTGCCCGTGAGATAGCCGAAGGACAGCAGCATCAGGATGTGGCAGCCGAGCCCGAACAACTGAGAGGCACCGACGCTCGCCACCGCCAGGCCCGGCCGCACCCCGGCGCGCTGCAGGAAGCGCGTGTTGAGCGCGACACCGCCGACCGCCGCGGGCGCCACGATCTTGACGAACGACCCGGCGACCTGCGCCGCCACCGTTCGCAGGAACGGCACCCGCTCGGGCACGAAGCCCAGCAGCGCCATGGCCGCCGCGAAATAGCTCAGGGCCGAGAACAACACGGCCGCCGCCACCCAGCCCCACTCGGCGTTGGCGAACAGCGTGCCGAACTCGATGTGCGTGAGCTGCGTCAGCAGGAAGTAGGCGCCGATGGCACCGGCGATGAAACTGATCAGCGTGCGCGGCCGCACCCGCTCCAGGCGGGCCGGTTCGACCGGTGCCTGGGGCCGGATCCGCAGCACTTCGTGGCGGATCTGGGTGAGCAGGTCCTCCTCGCGTGCCTCCTCCAGCGCCTCGTCGATCGCCCGTTTCTCGGCCCGCTGCGCGGCACGTACCGACTTCTTGCCGGGCTTTTCGAGAGCGACCCCGGTATCCGCCCGGGCCTCCTCGGGACGGCCCGGTCTGGCCTGCCGGGACGCCTCCAGGACCGCCTCCCGCTCGCGTTCGGCGCGCTCCCGGGCCAGTTTCCGCAGTGTCGCGCGCGTGGAGCGGGTCAGCGCGATCGGCTGCAGCATGGGCAGACAGTCCGCGACCGGGTCCGGGCCGAGCACCGCGACCGCCGACGCCACCGCTCGCTCGGCACCGACCCGCAGCCCGAGCGTGGCCAGCAGTTGTGCGATGTCCATCCGCAGGACCAGGTCACCCGCCGCGATCTCGCCGCTGCGCAGGTCCGTCAGGATGACGGCGCCCGAGTGGTCCACCACGATCGCATCACCCGCGAGTCTGCGGTGCGCGATGCGCCGGGACTGCAGCGCCCGCACCTGGTGCCAGGTGCCGTGCAGCAGTTCGTCGGTGATCTCCTCGTCGGCCAGCTGGTCGAGGGTGCGGCCGCCGGTGTGCTGGTAGACGAGCATCACGGCGTCGGGGCCCAGCTCGGAGGTCGCGATGAGCTTGGGGGCGTTGGCGCCGGCCGCGATGGCCGCGTACGCGAGGAGCGCCTCCTGCTCCAGGGCCTGGCGCAGCGACTGCAGGCTGCGCCGGGTGGTGATCCCGCGCAGCGTCAGCCGGCGCCACACCCGGTAGAAGTAGCCCTGGGCCTGCTGCTCCCGGTCGACGACGGTGACATCGAGGGGCGGCCCGTCCTCCAGGGTGACGAAGTAGCGGCGGCCGCGGTCCCCGTTCTCGGTGGTGTCGGAAGTCTCCTCGCGCGCCGCGCTCACGGGGTGGAACCCCACGGTGCGCAGGCCGGCCATCAGGGTCCGGCCGGTGGGCCGCACGTTCGGCGAGCCGACCGCGTACAGCGTCCCGGCGGCGACGCTCCAGCCGATCAGCACCGTCAGGATGATCGAGAACGGTGTGGTGTAGCCGGTGACCAGCATCGAGAAGGCGTCGAGCAGCAGCACCACCCACAGCACGGCGCGCCAGCGCGGTCTGCGGGACATGCCCACGGCCGTCATATAGGCGATGACGGGTGCGAGATAGCCGTGCACCGGATCGGTCAGGGCGTGGACGTCGCCGGGGGAGGGCTGCGTGAGCGCCTCCTGGATGGACTTCGGGGCGGCCCTGGCGACCCACAGGTCCGCGGTGAGCGTCACTCCGTGGGCGAGGACCGCTGCGAGGACGCCGTCGGCGATGCGCAGCCCGTCCCGCTTGATCAGCCGCTCGATGGCGAAGGCGACGGGCACCAGGAGGATCGCGATGCTCGACGCCAGACCCGCGATCTTGATCAGCAGATCGGGTGCCTGGCCGGTGCCCTTGTTGATGTCCTGTTCGAGACCCGAGGTGGTGCCGTGCGCGAACGCGGCGATGGCGAGCAGCACGACGATCGCGAGGACACCGACCAGCAGCCGCATGAGATCCGAGGGGCGGTGCACGCGCGCGGGGAGCAGTGGTTCGTCGCCCTCGACCGCGTCGTTGTGGGCGTCGGCGCGGTCCTCGTCCGGTTCGGTCCGCCGCTGAGGGCCCGCGTCCTCCCGCGGCTTCCCGTTCTCGTGCGTCTCCTCGTCCCCGTACGTCTCCTGGTTTCCGGCCGTCTCCTCGTCCCCGTGCGTTTCCTCGTTCTTGCCGGCCTCCTCATGCGCGAGGCCGCTGTCGCGGGTCTTCTTGTGCGCGTCGTCGCCGGAGCGCCGTTCCGGGCCCGCGTCGCGGGCGCCGAGGTCCGCGGTGGCCGGGCGCGACGAGGCCTCAGAGGTGCCCTCCGCTCCGTCGGGGTGCACACCCTGCTGTTTCATCGTCTCTTCTTGATCTCGTATCACCGGTCACCGCCCGCACGATCGTGGCATGTCCACCCGGTACACGGGGGCATGAGGTGCAAATGCGGGGGCGCACAGTCTGCCCGAAGCGCCGCGCCGAGGCGAGGGATGCGCCTGGTCTCCGTCGCATCACCTTGTCGGTGGGGTGGGGCAGGATGGGGCGGATGAGTGAGGAGAGCCTTCCGGCGGACGCCCTGCCGGAGTATGCGGAACGGGTCCTTGACGTGGCCGAACGCATTCCGCCGGGACACGTCATGACATACGGGGACGTGGCCGAGTGGCTGGAGGAGGGTGGTCCGCGTCAGGTGGGCCGCGTGATGGCCCTCTACGGGGGAGCGGTCCCCTGGTGGCGCGTCATCCGCGCGGACGGCGTGCTGCTCCCGGGGCACGAACTGGAGGCGCTCGCCCACTACCGGGAGGAGGGCACCCCCCTGCGCGAGGCCGGACGCGCGTCCGAGGGCCATCTGCCGCGCGTCGACATGCGACGTGCGCGATGGGACGGCGACGAACGCGCTGACGGTCATATCTGACAGCTTCGCCCATCCGGCGGGCCGATGGGGAACCTGTGGCCCGTACGGGGGCAGCGGGGCACCTTCGCGACATGCCGTACGTTCGTGCAGCGGGGGACACGAGTGACCCACGGGACGGACGGGAACAAGGGGAAGCCCTGCTTCCGTGGCCCGCACGGGCGTAGCGTCGACGGCGCTCGTCCCTCTCATCCCGCGGCCACCGCCCGCCACGCGCGGCCGTCCTTCCACCCGTCGCCCGACCACCGTCCCGCAACGTCGGCGCTCCGCGCCGCCAGTGACAAGCCCGAGTACGACCACCAGGACCGGCGAACCACGTGAGCTCCTCTTCCTCCACCAGGCGCCTGCCGCACCCCCGGGTGCGGCAGGGGAGCCATGGCGCTTACCGACTGGTGCGTACCCCGCCGGCCCGGATGGATCCCCCTCGACTGGACGCAGCACAGCGCGCGGTGGTTGACCACGAGGCGGGTCCGCTGCTCGTTCTCGCAGGTCCGGGTACCGGCAAGACCGCCACGCTCGTCGAGTCCGTGGCCGCCCGAGTCGGCCGAGGCGTCGATCCCGAGCGCATCCTGGTCCTGACGTTCAGCCGCAGGGCCGCCGTCGACCTGCGCGACCGGATGGCGCTGCGCGCCGGTCCGGCACACGCCCCGCAGGCCACCACGTTCCACTCGTTCTGCTACGCCCTGGTCCGCGCCCACCAGGACAGTGGCCTCTTCGTCGAGCCCCTCCGCCTGCTGTCCGGACCCGAGCAGGACGTGGCGGTGCGCGAACTGCTCGCCGGGCAGCCGGACCTGGAACGGCTCGGTCTTGCGCACGTGCGCTGGCCCGACGAGCTGCGGGCCTGCCTGACCACGCGCGGCTTCGCCGACGAGGTCCGCGCCGTGCTGGCACGCAGCCGCGAACTCGGACTCGGCCCGGACGCGCTGCGCCGCTTCGCCGAACGCATCGGCCGCCCCGACTGGGAGGCCGCCTCCGCCTTCCTCGCCGAGTACCTGGACGTCCTCGACCTCCAGGGAGTGATCGACTACGCAGAGCTGGTCCACCGCGCGGTGCTGCTGGCCCGCCGTCCCCGGATCGCCGAGCGGCTGGCCGCCCAGTACGACGCGGTCTACGTGGACGAGTTCCAGGACACCGATCCGGCGCAGACGCGCCTCCTGCAGGCCCTCGCGGGCGGCGGCCGGACCCTGGTGGCCTTCGGCGACCCCGACCAGTCGATCTACGCGTTCCGGGGCGCCGACGTGGGTGGCATCCTCGACTTCCCGTACGCCTTCCGGCGCGCGGACGGCGCCCCGGCTCCCGTGGAGGTCCTCAGGACGTCCCGCCGCTCCGGCAGCGCCCTCCTGGCCGCCACCCGGCTGCTGGCCCAGCGCATGCCGCTGACCCGCCTTCCCGCGGAGAAGGTGCGCGCCCACCGGCAGCTCGCCGCGGTACGGGAGGGGGGGTGCGTCGAGGTGTACACGTACCCGACGTCCGGCACGGAACTGGACAACGTCGCCGACACCCTGCGGCGAGCGCACCTGGAGGACGGGGTCCCGTGGGGCGAGATGGCCGTCCTGGTACGTGCCGGAGCGCGCACGATCCCGACGGTCCGCCGGGCCCTGACGGCGGCCGGGGTCCCCCTGGACATCGACGGCGACGACCTGCCACTGCGCCATGAACCGGCTGTGACCCCGCTGCTCACGGCCCTGCGGGCGGTGGCGCGGGCGGTGGTGTCGGGCGACGGCGACGACGTGCGCGCGCGTGCGGGCGACCCGGCCGACGGCGACGAGGCACGCGCGCGTGCGGGCGACCCGGCCGGCGTACGGGCGCCCGCGGACCGGGACGCCGGGGATGCCGGGGGGACCGGGGAGGCCAGGGACGCAGGGGGCGCCGGGGACACCGGGGACACCGGAGACACCGGAGACACCGGCGGACGGGCGCCGTCCGGAGCTCCTAGGCCCGACGCCGGCGCACCGGCGCCCGCGAAGACGCCCGCTCCAGACGGCGGTGCGCGCGGCGGCCGGCTCGCGGACACCGCCCCCGACGGCGGACGGCCACAGGAGTGCTGGCTGGACACGGAGACCGCGCTCACCCTCCTCGTCTCCCCGCTCGGCGGGATGGACGCCGCCGACCTGCGCCGCCTGGGCCGTGCCCTGCGCGAGGAGGAGCGGGCGGCCGGCAACCCCGTACCCCCGCCCTCGGACGAACTGCTCGCACGGGCGCTGGCCGAGCCGGAGCGGCTGGTGGCGCACGATCCGGCGTACGCGCGCGGGGCCCAGCGCCTGGGCGCACTGCTCAGGACGGCACGGGAGCGGCTCTCGGGTGGCGGCACGGCGGAGGAGGCCCTCTGGGAGCTGTGGGAGGGCACACCGTGGCCCCGGCGGCTGGAGCGCGCCTCCCGGCGCGGCGGTGCGGCCGGGCGCAACGCCGACCGCGACCTCGACGCCGTGTGCGCCCTGTTCGCGACCGCCGCGCGCGCGGAGGAGCGCACCGGCGGGCGGGGCGCCCTCAACTTCCTGGAGGAGATCGAGGCCCAGGACATCGCCGCCGACACGCTCACCCGCCGGGCCGTGCGCCCCGACGCCGTACGCCTGATGACCGCGCACCGCTCCAAGGGCCTGGAGTGGCGCCTGGTCGTCGTCGCGGGGGTCCAGGAGGGCCTGTGGCCCGACCTGCGCCGCCGCGGCTCCCTGCTGGAGGCCGACCGCATCGGCCGCGACGGGCTCGCCCAGCCCCTCACCCCGGGTGCCCTGCTGGCCGAGGAACGACGCCTGTTCTACGTGGCCTGCACCCGCGCGCGTGAACGCCTCGTCGTCACCGCCGTGAAGGCCCCCGCCGACGACGGCGACCAGCCCTCCCGCTTCCTCACCGAGCTCGGCGTCGAACCCAAGGACGTCACCGGCCGCCCGCGCCGCCCGCTGTCCGTCGCCGCTCTCGTCGCCGAACTGCGTGCCACGACCGTCGACCCGCACGCGTCCGACGCCCTCAGACAGGCCGCCGCGCACCGGCTGGCCCGGCTCGCCGCGCTCACCGACGAGGACGGCCGGCCCCTGGTGCCGGCCGCGCACCCATACCGCTGGTGGGGCATGTGGGACCCGACCGAGAGCAAGGTGCCGCTGCGCGACCGGAACCAGCCCGTAGTGCTCTCCGGAAGCGCCCTCGACCAGCTCGCGAACACCTGCGCCCTGCAGTGGTTCCTGGGGCGCGAGGTGAAGGCCGACGCGCCCGCGACCGCCGCCCAGGGCTTCGGCAACGTGGTGCACGTCCTCGCCGACGAGGTGGCCTCCGGGCGCACCCCCGCCGACCTCGCCGTCCTCATGGAGCGCCTCGACTCGGTGTGGAACGCACTCGCCTTCGACGCACCGTGGAAGTCCGAACAGGAGAAGGACAACGCGCGCGTGGCGCTCGAACGCTTCCTGAAGTGGCACGTGGCCTCCAACGGCGCCCGACCCGGGCGCACCCCGGTGGCGAGCGAGCACGACTTCGACGTCACCCTCGAAGCGGGCGACTACCGGGTGCGCATCCGCGGCTCCATGGACCGCGTCGAGGCGGACGCCGAAGGCCGCGCCTACGTCGTCGACTTCAAGACCGGCAAGCAGGCACCCAGCGCCGCCGAGGTGGCCCGGCATCCGCAGCTCGCCGTCTACCAGCTCGCCGTGCACGAGGGCGCCGTCGACGAGGCGTTCGACGGCCGGCGCCCGGAGCCCGGCGGCGCCGAACTGGTGCAGTTGCGCCAGGGCGCCGCCAAGAAGGACGGTGGCGACACCCTGCCCAAGGTGCAGAGCCAGGAACCCCTGGAGGGGGAGTGGGCCGGCCGGCTCCTGGCCACCGCCGCGGGAAAGGTCCTCGACGAGCGCTTCTCACCGACCGCCGGGCAGCACTGCACGCACTGCGCGTTCCGGGCCTCCTGCAGCGCGCGCCCCGAGGGCCGTCACGTCGTGGAGTGAGAACACCCCTGTGACGGACGGCACCATGCCGTCCGACCAGGGCCTCCGCCGGCCTGCCGGGGAGGCCGGGCACGCGATGTCAGTGGTCGCGGCTAGCCTTCTGCGACGTGCCCGCCCGTATCACCGATCCCGAGCAGCTCAAGGAGCTCCTCGGCATCCCGTTCACCGCGGAGCAGACGGCCTGCATCACCGCACCGCCCGCTCCGCAGGTGATCGTGGCCGGAGCCGGATCGGGCAAGACCACGGTGATGGCGGCCCGCGTGGTGTGGCTGGTCGGCACCGGCCAGGTCGCCCCGGAACAGGTCCTCGGCCTGACGTTCACCAACAAAGCGGCAGGCGAACTCGCCGAACGCGTGCGCAAGGCGCTCGTCAGGGCCGGCGTCACCGACCCGGACGCGGCCGACCCCGACCATCCGCCAGGCGAGCCGGTGATCTCCACCTACCACGCCTTCGCGGGCCGGCTGCTGACCGACCACGGACTGCGCATCGGGCTCGAACCGGCCTCGCGCCTGCTCGCCGACGCCACCCGCTACCAGCTCGCCGCGCGGGTGCTGCGCGAGGCTCCCGGCCCCTACCCGGCACTGACCCGTTCCTTCCCCGACCTGGTCGGCGACCTCCTCGCCCTCGACTCCGAACTTTCCGAACACCTCGTACGGCCCGAGGACGTGCGCGCGTACGACGCCGACCTGCTGCGCACCCTGGAGGGCGTCAGACTCACCAACGCCGACCTGCGCAAGGTCCCCGAGACGGCCGCCGCCCGCCGTGAACTGGCCCACCTGGTGGACCGCTACCGCGCCGCCAAGCGCGAACGCGACCTCCTCGACTTCGGCGACCAGATCGCCCTCTCCGCGGCCCTCGCCGCCCTGCCCGACGTGGGCCGCCTCCTGCGCGACGAGTTCCGCGTGGTCCTGCTCGACGAGTACCAGGACACGTCCGTGGCCCAACGCATCCTGCTCGCCGGACTGTTCGGCGGCGGCACCGGCCATCCCGTGACCGCCGTGGGCGACCCCTGCCAGGCCATCTACGGCTGGCGCGGCGCGTCCGTCGCCAACCTCGACGACTTCCCCGAGCACTTCCCGCACGCCGACGGCCGCCCCGCCACCCGCCAGGCCCTCAGCGAGAACCGCCGCAGCGGCGGCCGGCTACTCGACCTCGCCAACGGCCTCGCCGAGCCGCTGCGCGCCATGCACGCGGGCGTGCGGGCCCTGCGCCCCGCCCCCGGCGCCGAGCGCGACGGACGGGTCCGCTGCGCCCTGCTGCGCACCCACGCCGAGGAGATCGACTGGATCGCCGACTCCCTCGCCCACCTGGTCCGCACCGGCACGGCACCAGGCGAGATCGCCGTCCTGTGCCGCACCGCGACCGACTTCCCCCGGATCCAGGGCGCCCTGGTCGCCCGCGATATCCCGGTGGAGGTCGTGGGCCTGTCCGGGCTGCTGCACCTGCCCGAGGTGGCCGACCTCGTCGCCGTCTGCGAGGTGCTCCAGGACCCCGGCGCCAACGCCTCCCTGGTCCGCCTCCTCACCGGCCCGCGCTGGCGCATCGGCCCGCGCGACCTCGCCCTCCTGGGCCGGCGCGCCCGGCTGCTCGTGTCGCACACGCGCGTGGGCGCCGACGACGACCCCGACCGCCGGCTCACCGCGGCCGTCGAGGGCATCGACCCCTCCGAGGTGATATCGCTCGCGGACGCCCTCGACACCTTCCTCGAACTGCCGATGGAGGCGGACCGGGAGGACGACGGGCTGCCCTTCTCGCCCGACGCGCGCGTACGGTTCGCGCGCCTGGCCGCCGAGCTGCGAGACCTGCGCCGCTCGCTGGCGGACCCGCTGATGGACGTGCTGCACCGGGTGCTGGCCGTCACCGGCCTGGAGGTCGAGCTGTCCGCGTCCCCGCACGCGCTGGCCGCCCGCCGCCGCGAGACCCTCTCGAACTTCCTGGACACCGCCGCGGCCTTCGCCGCCAACGAACCGGACGCCACCCTCCTGGCGTTCCTCGGCTTCCTGCGCACCGCCGCCCAGTACGAGAAGGGCCTCGACAACGCCCTGCCCGGCGGCGAGAACACCGTCAAGGTGCTCACCGCGCACAAGTCCAAGGGCCTGGAATGGGACGTCGTCGCCGTTCCGGGCCTGGTCAGCGGCACCTTCCCGAGCACGCAGGGCCGCGAGAAATGGACCGCGCAGGGCAAGGTGCTGCCCCACGCCCTGCGGGGCGACGACGCCACCCTGCCCGACGTCGAGACGTGGGACGCCCGGGGCCTCAAGGCGTTCCACGAGGCCATGAAGGACCACCAGCACACCGAGGAACTGCGCCTCGGCTACGTCACCTTCACACGCCCCCGCTCCCTGCTGCTCGGCTCCGGCCACTGGTGGGGCCCCGCCCAGAAGCGGCCCCGCGGGCCCTCGGACTTCCTCCGGGCGCTCCACGAGCACTGCGCTGCCGGGTACGGCGAGATCGAGGTCTGGGCCGACGAGCCCGGGGAGGACGAGGAGAACCCGGCGCTGCGGGCCGCCGCCGCCGACCACGCCTGGCCCCTCCCGCTGGACCCGGCGGCACTCGCCCGTCGCCGGGCCGCCGCCGAGACCGTCCTCGCACACCTCGACCGGATCGCCTCCCCTGACGGTGCCAACCGGGCGGCCCCCCACGCCCCCTCGGCGCACGGCGACCCGGAATGGCCGTCCCCGCCCGACGAGGACGACCTCTACCGAGAGGAGGCGCCCTTCGAGACCGAGGCGCCCTACGAGACCGAGGCGCCCTACGAGACCGAGGCTCCGTACGGCGTCGAGGCCCCCCACGACCTCGAGGCCCCCCACGACGTCGAGGCCCGACACGACGCCGAAGTGCCCCCGGACGAGTACCCCGAGGGCTTCGCCGATGGCGTCCCGTACGACGTCCCCGAAGACCTCCCCGAGGACGACGCCCCCGGCGACGACATGGAGGAAGAGGCCCGCGCCGGCCAGGACCCCTGGAGCACCGGCCGCCCGGCGGAGGCGTCGGAGGCACCCCACGCGCGCGTGCCCCTCGGCGAGGGCGCCGCGACCGTCCCGCACACCCGTCGGCGCCCGGCCGAGGAAGTCCCGGCGCTCACCCCCGAGGAGGCCCGCACCCTCGTCTCCTGGGACCGCGACCTGGACGCCCTCACCGGAGAGCTGCTGCGGGCCCGCGCGGGCGTCACCGACGTACCCCTGCCGTCGTCGCTGACCGCCTCCCAGGTGCTGCGCCTGGCCGAGGACCCCGACGGGCTCGCGCGCGACCTCGCGCGCCCCATGCCGCGCCCCCCGCAACCCGCGGCCCGCCGCGGCACCCGTTTCCACGCGTGGGTCGAGGCCCGCTTCGAGGAACTGCGGCTGCCCATGCTGGAGCCGGACGAACTGCCCGGCAGCAGCGACGCCGAGATCGCCGACGAACGCGACCTGGAGGCTCTCAAGGAGGCGTTCGAACGCACCCCGTACGCGCACCGCACCCCGTACCGCGTCGAGGCGCCCTTCCAGCTCGCCGTGGCCGGGCGCGTCGTGCGCGGACGCATCGACGCCGTCTACCGCGTGGACGACGGCGACGGGACGGCGTACGAGATCGTCGACTGGAAGACCGGCCGCGCTCGCACCGGTGACCCGCTCCAGCTCGCCCTGTACCGGCTCGCCTGGGCCGAACAGCGGGGACTGCCGCTGGAGGCCGTCAAGGCCGCGTTCCTGTACGTCCGAACCGGTGAGGTGGTACGCCCCGAGGGGCTCCCGGACCGGGCGGCACTGGAGCGGCTGCTGCTGCCGGAGCCCTCCGGCGACGCACCGGCGGACCGGGCCGGCGGTGCGGGCCGATAGGCTCGTGACCATGAGCGAGACCCCGGACAGCGCCGTCCGCACGTACATCGACCGCCACCGCTCCGCCTTCCTCGACGACCTCATGCAGTGGCTGCGCATCCCGTCGGTGTCCGCACAGCCCGAGCACGCGGAGGACGTGCGGAGCAGTGCCGAGTGGCTCGCCGCCAAGCTCCGGGAGACCGGCTTCCCCGCCACCGAGGTGTGGCCGACCGACGGTGCACCCGCCGTCTTCGCCGAATGGCCCTCCGACGACCCGCAGGCACCCACCGTCCTGGTCTACGGCCACCACGACGTCCAGCCCGCCGCCCGCGAGGACGGCTGGGACAGCGACCCCTTCGAGCCGGAGATCCGCGAGGGCCGCCTCCACGCGCGGGGGGCCGCCGACGACAAGGGCCAGGTGTTCTTCCACACGCTCGGGGTCCGCGCCCACCTCGCCGCCACCGGCCGCACCACCCCCGCCGTGCACCTCAAGCTGCTGGTCGAGGGCGAGGAGGAATCCGGCTCCCCGCACTTCCGCGCCCTTGTCGACGAGCACGCGGACCGGCTCGCCGCCGACGCCGTGATCGTCTCCGACACCGGCATGTGGTCCGCGGACACCCCGACCGTGTGCACGGGCATGCGCGGCCTCGCCGAGTGCGAGATCCGGCTCCACGGCCCCGGGCAGGACATCCACTCCGGATCCTTCGGCGGTGGCGTGCCCAACCCCGCCACCGCGGCCGCCCGCCTGGTCGCCGCCCTGCACGACGAGCACGCGCGCGTGGCGATACCGGGCTTCTACGACGGCGTCACCGACCTCACGGACCGCGAACGCGAACTCTTCGCCGAACTGCCCTTCGACGAGGAGCAGTGGCTGCGGACCACCGCCTCGACCGCCACCCACGGTGAGGCCGGACACACCACCCTGGAGCGCATCTGGGCCCGCCCCACCGCCGAGGTCAACGGCATCGGCGGAGGCTACCAGGGCCCCGGCAGCAAGACGATCATCCCGTCCTCGGCCATGGTCAAACTGTCCTTCCGGCTCGTCGCCGGCCAGGACCCCGACCACATCGAGAAGGCCGTCCGCGCCTGGGCCGCCGACCGGGTGCCCGCCGGGATCCGGCACGAGATCACGTTCGGCGCGGCCACCCGCCCCTGCCTGACGCCCCTCGACCACCCCGCCCTTCAGTCCGTCGTGCGCGCCATGGGCCGCGCCTTCCAACAGCCGGTCCGCTTCACCCGTGAGGGCGGTTCGGGACCCGCCGCCGACCTCCAGGAAGTCCTCGGCGCGCCCGTGCTGTTCCTGGGCATCTCCGTCCCCTCCGACGGCTGGCACGCCCCCAACGAGAAGGTCGAGCTGGATCTGCTCCTCAAGGGCGTCGAGACCGCCGCATACCTGTGGGGCGACCTGGGGAGGAACCGGCGCGATGGGGACTGACGATCTCGTGGAGCGGACGGCCGCCCGCCCGGGCCGCGCCGCGCGGCACACTGGAAGCACCACCCCACACGCCCAAGGCCCGCCCGCCCCGGTCCCCTGCAGCCGTACATCCCGCTGAACCGCCCGCCGAAACCACCGTTCCACCGGGGGAGTTGGAAGCACCCGTGACCACCTGGACCGACCACACCGCCGACCGGCCCATCTCGCTCACCGCCCCGAGCGGCATCGACCGGGCCGCCCACCACCGCCTCGACGAGGCATGGCTCGCCGCGGCGTGGAGCCACCCCACGACCCGCTGCTTCGTGGTCTCCGGCGGTCAGGTCCTCATCGACGAGACACCCGACGGCCGGACCGAACTCGTCATGACCCCCTCCTTCGAGGCACCCCTCACGGAGGCCCACCGCTACTTCCTGGGCACCGGCGAGGACGGCGTCAGCTACTTCGCCCTCCAGAAGGACGCCCTCCCCGGCCGCATGGACCAGTCCGCGCGCCCGGCCGGCCTGCGCGAGGCCGGCCTGCTGCTGTCCCCGCGCGACGCGGGCCTGATGGTGCACGCCGTCGCCCTGGAGAACTGGCAGCGCATGCACCGCTTCTGCTCGCGCTGCGGCGAACGCACCGTCATCGCCGCCGCCGGCCACATCCGCCGCTGCCCCGCCTGCGGGGCCGAACACTACCCGCGCACCGACCCCGCGGTGATCATGGCGGTCACCGACGAGGAGGACCGCATCCTGCTCGGCCGCCAGGTGCACTGGCCCGAGGGCCGCTTCTCGACCCTCGCCGGCTTCGTCGAGCCCGGCGAGTCCATCGAGCACTCCGTGCGCCGTGAGGTCTTCGAAGAGGCGGGCATCACCGTCGGCGCGGTCGAGTACATCGCCAGCCAGCCCTGGCCCTTCCCGTCCAGCCTGATGCTGGGCTTCCTCGCCCGGGCCACCTCCACCGACA
This sequence comes from Streptomyces caeni, assembly GCF_042678285.1. Lineage (NCBI taxonomy): Bacteria > Bacillati > Actinomycetota > Actinomycetes > Kitasatosporales > Streptomycetaceae > Streptomyces > Streptomyces caeni. Next base: position 8,925 of record NZ_JBHUDX010000056.1, on the reverse strand, counting down.
TCGACGTCGACGGGGACGAGATCCACGAGGCCCGCTGGTTCTCCCGTGAGGAACTGCGCGCCGCCTTCGACTCCGGCGAGGTCCTGCCGCCCTACGGCATCTCCATCGCCGCCCGCCTCATCGAACTCTGGTACGGCAAGCCCCTGCCGACGAGAGCGACGGTCTGACAGGGCCGAGCGCGGCACACGAAGAAGGCGGCCCCCGGGTCACCCCGGGGGCCGCCCCGCGCGGCAGCGCCACCGCCCGGCGGCCGTCTACGCGCCGATCTTCCGCTTGACCTGCGCCAGTGACGGGTTAGTGAGCGTCGAACCGTCCGGGAACAGCACGGTCGGAACCGTCTGGTTGCCGCCGTTCGCCTCCTCCACGAATGCCGCGGACGCCGGGTCCCGCTCGATGTTGATCTCGTCGTACACGATGCCCTCACGGTCCATCTGGCTCTTCAGCCGACGGCAGTAGCCACACCACGAGGTGCTGTACATCGTCACAGTGCCCGGCATGTCAGTCGTGCTCCTTCACGGCTTGGGGTGCGTGGTCGCTGAGGGGGGCAACATATGTGAACCTTCCAGCATTCCCGCCGCCCCGGACACGGGCCCGCCGACTGCGTCACACCAGACGCCCGCTGTATTCGTACGACCGCAGTTGTCTCCCTGTGGACAACCGCCGCACCCTTCTCCGACGGCCTGGCAGCATGGCGGGGTGACAGCAGCAACGCACTCCCCTCTCTTCCCGCGAGTACCGGACTCGGCCGACGCGGTGCTCGAAGGGCTCGACCCCGAGCAGCGCGAGGTGGCCACCGCCCTGCACGGCCCGGTGTGCGTGCTGGCGGGCGCCGGCACCGGCAAGACGCGGGCCATCACCCACCGCATCGCCTACGGCGTCCGCGCCGGCATCCTGCAGCCCTCCAGCGTGCTCGCCGTCACCTTCACCAACCGTGCGGCCGGAGAGATGCGCGGCCGCCTCCGTCAGCTCGGCGCCGCCGGCGTCCAGGCCCGTACCTTCCACTCCGCGGCCCTGCGCCAGCTGCAGTACTTCTGGCCGAAAGCCATCGGCGGCACCTTCCCGAAGATCATCGACCGCAAGATCCAGATCGTCGCGGACGCGGCCACCGCCTGCCGTGTCCGCCTCGACCGCAACGAACTGCGGGACGTCACCGCCGAGATCGAATGGTCCAAGGTCACCCAGACGGTCCCCGCCGACTACGCGGCCGCGGCCGCCGAGGCGGGCCGCGAGGCCCCCCGTGGCCCCGCCGAGATCGCCCAGCTCTATGCCGCCTACGAAGACCTCAAGCGCGACCGCGGCGCCATCGACTTCGAGGACGTCCTGCTCCTCACGGTCGGCATTCTCCAGGACCGGCACGACATCGCGGACGCGGTCCGCGCCCAGTACCGGCACTTCGTGGTCGACGAATACCAGGACGTCAGCCCACTCCAGCAGCGCCTGCTGGAGCTGTGGCTCGGCGACCGCGACAGCCTGTGCGTCGTCGGTGACGCCAGCCAGACCATCTACTCCTTCACCGGCGCCACTCCGGACCACCTCCTCGACTTCCGCATCCGCCACCCCGCAGCCACCGTCGTCAAACTGGTCCGCGACTACCGCTCCTCGCCCCAGGTCGTCCACCTCGCCAACGGTCTCCTCGCCCAGGCCCGCGGCCGGGCCGCCGACCACCGCCTCGAACTGGTCTCCCAGCGCGCCCCCGGCCCCGAGCCCGTCTACAGCGAATACAGCGACGAACCCGCCGAGGCGGAAGGCACTGCCCGGCGCATCCGCGACCTGCTCGCCGCCGGCGTGCCCGCCTCCGAGATCGCGGTCCTGTTCCGCACCAACGCGCAGTCCGAGATCTACGAACAGGCCCTCGCGGACGCCGGAGTGCCCTATCAGCTGCGCGGCGCCGAACGGTTCTTCGACCGTCCCGAGGTGCGCAAGGCGGGCATCGCCCTGCGCGGCGCGGCCCGTTTCGGTGCCAACGACACCCTCCTCGACGGCGCCGTCGACCTGCCCTCCCAGGTGCGCGCCGTCCTCTCGGGCGAGGGCTGGACCGCCGTACCGCCCGCCGGGTCGGGAGCCGCCCGGGAGCGCTGGGAGTCCCTGGCCGCGCTGGTGAACCTGGCGCAGGACTTCGCCGCGGCCAGACCCGACGCCACCCTCGCCGACCTCGTGGCGGAGCTCGACGAGCGGGCCGGCGCCCAGCACGCCCCGACCGTACAGGGCGTCACCCTCGCCTCACTGCACTCCGCCAAGGGCCTGGAATGGGATGCCGTCTTCCTCGTCGGGGTCGCCGAGGGCATGATGCCGATCACCTACGCGAAGACCGGCGAGCAGATCGAGGAGGAGCGCCGCCTGCTCTACGTCGGCGTCACCCGCGCCAGGGAACGGCTCCATGTCTCCTGGGCGCTGTCCCGCTCACCAGGCGGCCGCCCCAACCGGCGGCCCAGCCGCTTCCTCGACGGGCTCCGACCCGGCTCGTCCGGCGCGGGCCGTACCCCGATCGGTGGTACCGGGGGGGCCGGCGGCATCGAACGGGGCCTCGGCACCGTCGCTACGGTCGGCGTTCCGCGCCGTACCAGTAGAACCCCGGCCCGCTGCCGGGTCTGCGGGCGCACGCTGTCCGAGGCCGGTGAGATGAAACTGATGCGCTGTGACGGCTGTCCCTCCGACATGGACGAGGGTCTGTACGAGCGGCTGCGCGAGTGGCGGGCCGTCCAGGCGCACCGCAGCGGACAGCCCGCCTTCTGCGTCTTCACCGACCGAACCCTGATCGCGATCGCGGAGGCCGCCCCCGGTGACGAGCGCGAGCTGGCGCGTATTCCGGGGGTCGGGGTCCGCAAGCTCAACCGCTACGGGGCCGATGTTCTGGCCATCTGCGCAGGTCGCGATGGTGCTGCAGGGGACGGCGACGACTGATACGAACTCGTCGAGAAAATAGTTTGCGCATGCCCGGGCAATCCCCATAGGTTCTTAGGCACGGGAACGGCGGCCTTCTCGAAGGCCCCGGTTCCGTGCTGTACTTGCTATCAGTCGGACTGGCTTCACCTCCAGTCCCCCGAGACGCCGAGAGGAGGCGATTGAAGTGATCAGCATCACCACCAGCTCCATCTGCACCGCCAAAATGACCGATCGCTCGGTCGTCTCCACATGCCTGCTCGGCGGCTTCGACCTGGGCACCGGTCTGTCCGGCATCCGTGCCGTCCGTCCGGTGTCCCCCGTGTCTCTCGCGGATCTTCCCGTCCGTGAGCGCAATGAGCGACCGACCAAGGCACTGGAAGCAGTAGCGGCACAGGCACGGGCCTATGCCTTTGCGGCGGCCGGTGCCGGATTCCGGAAGCAGACGACGCAGCACCACCTGATGTGGGCCTTCCGTGGGCCAAAACCCTGGAGTGATCCAGCCTGATCGCCGATCAGGCCGGCGCCTTCAGGGCCGCGGAACCCCATCCGGGATCCGCGGCCCTTCTGTTTTCCCTGAACGGGGATGGCGGAGTGAAGGGGCCTCGGGACAGAAGCAGAACCCGGTACCCAGCCGACAACCGGTCCAACAGGACCGGAACGACCAGACGAGGAAGACGAACCGTGCAACTCGAAGCGCACGCCCCGTCCGTACCGCCTTCCGACACGATCCCCCCGCCCGGCCTCACGGAGGACTCCACCTTGACCCCGCTCACCGCGCTCACCCCGCTCACCGCGCTCGACGACGCCATCGAGAACCTCGGCGTACCCGTCCCCTGCCGCTCCTACGACCCGGAGGTCTTCTTCGCCGAGTCGCCGGCCGACGTCGAGTACGCCAAGTCCCTCTGCCGCACCTGCCCGCTGATCGAGGCGTGCCTCGCCGGCGCCAAGGAGCGGCGTGAGCCTTGGGGCGTCTGGGGCGGCGAGCTCTTCGTCCAGGGTGTTGTCGTCGCCCGCAAGCGGCCGCGTGGCCGCCCGCGCAAGAACCCGGTCATGGCATGAGCACCGCAGGAACGATCGACCGTCCCCTCACGTACGACCCCACGAAGCAGGCCTCGATGAAGCCGTCCACCAGCGAGCCCGCAGGCTCCGCGATCCCAGATGTCACCACCACCGGCGCGAGCGCCTCGCGCCAGAACAGGACCCGAGAGATGCAACTCATCCCAGAAGCCTTGGCTCGTGCGCATATGCACGAGCGGCTGCACGAGGCCGAGCGGGAACGACGGGCCGTGCGCCTGGCGGTGGCCCGCCGGATGCAGCGCCGGGCCGAACGCGCCTCGCTGCGCGCTCGCCGTGCGCTCGCCATGGCCGTCATGCAGTAGCCCACGACGCAGGGCAGCAGGAGAGCGTGCGGGGGCCGGTCCGAACGGACCGGCCCCCGCGGTGCGTTGTGAGCGCCGAACGGCGCCTGCGGCGATATCGTCACAGGGGTGACGAGTCTTCCCGGAGACAGTGACAGCAGTGCCTGCGTGCGGTCGCCCGGCCTCGCACAGGCCCGGTGCCTCGTGTGCGCCCGCTGCGGCGCCGCCGCCGACGGCCCCCAGCCCACCTGGACCTGCTCCGTGGAGAACGGAGCCCGCCACTACTTCTGCGGCACCTGCGCCCGCGGCAACATCAGGGCGATTGAGGGGCGGCTGGATTCGGCGTGGTGGTAGGCCGCGTGCCGCTCACCCGCCCGGCCCCGCTCACGCCTCCGCGGCGGGTTCATCCTCCGGCAGGAAGCCCGGCAGCCACTCTTCCAGTTCGTCGCGCAGACGCACCGTCGCGCCCAGTTGGCACAGGACCCCGATCGTGCTCAGCGTCACCCGGTGGATCAGGAGGTACGCCGGGGGAAGGTTCAGCCGTTTGCCGAGCTGGTAGGCGGGGGAGCGGGGGTCGGCGACGCGGGCCGCCTGGCTGCGCATCCAGCCCCGGGTGAAGGTGAACTCATCGGCCTGGGCGGGTTCTATGATCGGCAGGAGGTAGTCGAGGACCGCGTCGGGGTCGAGGCCGATGGACTCCTTGACGAAACCCTCCTCGCAGAGCAGTTCATAGACCGACTGGGCGTCGCCCTCCAGGGTCAGGCGCAGGGAGTGGCCGATCGGTGTCGGCAGCCCCCCGGACAGGCGGTCGACTGTCCCGAAGTCCAGGACGCCCAGACGCCAGCTCTCCTTGCCGCCGGAACCGTCGGCGCCGGGGAGGAGACGGAAATTGCCCGGGTGCGGGTCGGCGTGCAGGAGACCCGTGCGGGCGGGGCCGGAGAAGAGGAAGCGGGCCAGCAGCTGGCCGGCGCGGTCCCGCTGCTCCTGGGTGCCCTCGGCGATCACTTCGGACAGCGGTATGCCGTCGATCCACTCGGAGACGAGGACCTGGTCGCACTGGTGCACCACGGCCGGCACCAGGACATCCGGGTCGCCCGCGAACTCCTCCGCGTGCGTGCGCTGGGCCTGTGCCTCCAGCGCGTAGTCCAGCTCCTCGGAGACGCGATCGCGCAGCTCCGTGATCAACGGCTTGATGTCCATGCCGGGGACCAGGGGGCCCAGCAGTCGGGCGAAACGGGTGAGCTGGGTCAAATCGGAGAGTAGTGCGTCACCCGCTCCCGGGTACTGGACCTTGACCGCTACCTCCCGGCCGTCGTGCCACACCCCGCGGTGCACCTGCCCGATCGAGGCCGCCGCCGAGGGCTTGTCCTCGAACTCCAGGAACAGCTCGTGCCAGTCCTCGCCGAGTCGCTCCTCCAGCACGGCGTGCACCGTGCGCGTGGGCATCGGGGGTGCAGCCTCCTGAAGCTTGGTGAGGGCGGCGCGGTAGGGTCCGGCGACCTCCTCGGGCAGCGCCGACTCGAGGACGGACAGTGCCTGCCCGAACTTCATCGCGCCGCCCTTGAGCTCGCCGAGCACCTTGAACAGCTGCTCGGCCGTCCGCTGCTGCAGTTCGCGGCCGACGATCTCCGCGGACTCGCCGACGATCCGTTTGCCGAGTCCCCAGGTGGCCCGCCCGGCGAAGCCGAGCGGGAGCGCGGCGAGCTTGGCGGTACGGGTGACCGCCTTCCGGGGAAGATCAGACATGCGCCCTCCAGGTCCCAGACAGCCGTGCCGCGTGTGCCCTGCGGGGCAAGGTCCTCGACGGCCATTGCTCCGCCATTGTCTCGTGCGGGCCCCCGTCCTTTGTGGTGTGTTCTCCCTTACCTTTGTCCGCCGCGCCGCATCCGCATGCGGAATGGGCCCATACCGGCCGGGCACGCCAGTCCAGCCGGGGCACGGACGTCTCCCAGCGGGCGCCCGCGCTGGAGGGCGGTTCGCCGTCCAGGAAGGCGAGCGCGTGCCCGGCGGCGACTCCCGCGACCGCGGTCGCCAGGGCGAGGTCGCACGCCTGGATCTGCCGCGGCCGGCCCGAGCGCCACTGGGCGACCAGCCTCGGCCAGGTCTCGTCCCGGTCGGCACGGGTTTGCTCCAGGCAGCCCGCGCAGCCCGTCCGGCCAGGCAGGACGAACGGGCCGACCACTCCCGTGCCCTCCACGACACCCGCGTACAGATGGGGTGTGCCGGAGCCGATCAGCGGCTCGGCGGTGAACGGGTCGGGCGCGTGGACGGCGAGGCCGTCGCGCGGTGCCAGGACCACGAGGGAGAAACCCGCGCCCGGGTCGTCGTGCGGACCGCGCCGTGATGCGCGCTCCCGGCGCGGTGGCCGGTCCGGGGCGGCCGCGCGTACCACGCGACGGGCCGCCTCCTCCCTGCGCCGGCCGACCGAGTCCGCGGGCAGGCCGCCCGGTGCCACGTCCCATGGCTCGACGCAGCCCGTGTCGCGGACGTCGACCTCGCCGACGCCGGCGCCCGCCAGCAGTGAGGCGAGGACGGCCCCCACCCGTCCCGCGCCGCGGACCTGGACGCGCCGGGAGCGGCGTGCGGCCAGTCGCCGGGCGGGCTCCCCGGGTGTGCGGGTCACCAGGGACAGCGATGCGAGATCGGGGCGGAGGCGATCCAGGACGGCCGTTTTCGAGCGGAGGGCGTCGGCCCGGGAACCGCCGCCCGTCGCGTCGTCCAGCAGGCCCGCGCCGGAGAGGCGGTCCACCAGCGCGTCCACGTGGCCGTCGGGCAGACCGGTGCGGCGGGCCTCCTCGCGCAGCAGCGGCAGCCCGCGGGTGCCGTCGAGCAGGTCGAGGAAGCTGCCCGTTGCCGTGTCCACCGGCCCCAGCACCATGGCGTGCGCGGGTGTCATCCCGAATTGCACGGTGTTCAGATCCCGCCAGCCGCGCCGCAGCGCGGGCTTCACCATCGGATGCATGAGCGGCCCCCGTCGTGTGTCGTGTGGTCCCGTTCGTCGGCGGATGTGCCGGTCTGCCGACGTATGTCAGCATGCCCGGAACGGCCGGGGGCGTGCGGGAAGTTCTCCACAGGTTGGGGCGTTTGTCGTACGAATCAAGCGCACGGAGTGTGGATCCGCACGGAAGCGTCCCGGAGGCGGGACTTCCCCCGTGCGCAGCGGGTAACGTCAGGGCGTGCCCGCCGACCCACTGCACCGCGCCGGAACGCCACAGCGCAGCACGACGAGCCAGCCGCCGAGCGGCTCGGGGGCGAGCGCGATCGAGGTCCGCAGGAGCGCGCGACGGCGCAGAACGGTCTCCGCGTACCGCGAGGGCGATCGCACCGTTGTACTCATCCCCGCCCGGATGTCCGAGGCGGAGGAGCAGCGCTGGGTGAACGTCATGCTCGACAAGCTGGCGGCCCAGGAGAGCAAGCGGGTGATCGGAGACGCCGAACTGGCCGAGCGCGCCGAGCGGCTGTCGCTGCAGTATTTCGACGGGCGGGCGCGGGCCGCCTCGGTGCGCTGGGTCACCAACCAGAACACGCGCTGGGGGTCGTGCACCCCGTCCGAGGGCAGCATCCGTCTGTCGCACCGGTTGCAGGGCATGCCCGAGTATGTCGTCGACTACGTCCTGCTGCACGAACTCGCGCATCTGCTCGTACCGGGACACGGGCCGCGCTTCTGGCGGCTGCTGGAGGCGTATCCGCGCACGGAGCGGGCCCGCGGCTACCTGGAGGGGGTCGTCGCGGCGGACCGGCTGCCACGCCAGGCCGCGCCGCGCGAGGAGTAGCCGCCACGGTCGCGCATCGAGCGCCCCTCATCGAACGGCCCGCGCGGCGGGTGAGCCCGCAGTGCTGTCTGGAAGAGGCGGTTGTGTACCGGGTCTGTACCGGCTTCTTCCGTTCCCCGGGTTTGCCGTTAGCCTGGCGCGACGCACTCACATTCGGGATGGGGGACGGTCGTTACGCATGGCCAGGGAATTCCAACGCGGCCACAAGGCCAGGATCAGTGACCTCACCATGGGCACGGATCTGTACATAGGCGTACAGATCTCCGGTCCCGGACTGACCTTCGACATCAGCTGCTTCGGTCTGGACGCCGACGAACGGCTTTCGGACGACCGGTACTTCGTCTTCTTCAACCAGCCGAAGACTCCGGAGGAGGCCGTCCAGCTCCTCGGTCCTCAGGCGGGCGACGCAGAGTCCTTCCGGGTCACGCTCGACAAGATCCCCCCGCAGATCCAGAAGCTGTCCTTCACGGCGACGATCGACGGCGCCGGGCAGATGTCGCAGATCTCCCCCGGATACCTGCGGATCGTCGCGGGCGGTGAGGAAGTGGCCCGCTACTCGTTCGGCGGTTCGGAGTTCACCACCGAGCGCGCGGTCATGCTGGGCGACTTCTACCTGAAGGACGTGTGGCGCTTCGCCGCGGTCGGCCAGGGCTTCGACGGCGGTCTTGAAGCGCTGCTGAAGAACTTCGGCGGCGAGGTCCTGGAGGAGGAGACGCCCGCTCCGGCGCAGCAGCAGCAGCCGGCCGGTGCCGCCCCGGGTTTCGCCCCGCCCGCCCAGGCAGCCGCGCCCTCGTTCGCCGCACCGGCCCCGGCACCGGTCCCCCTCCGGCAGCAGCCGCAGCCCGCGCACCAGGGAGCGGCGCCGCCCCCGGCGCCCGCGCCGAGCGTCGCGCCGGTCGCCTGGAGCGCCG
>NZ_JBHUDX010000055.1:0-1324 GCF_042678285.1 Streptomyces caeni | reverse complement strand
TTGAACCGCGCCGGGTTTGCCGGAGGCTCCAACTCCTGAGTAGGATGGAGCATCATGAGCAAGACGACGAACACGTTTTCCCCTGAAGTGCGCGAGCGCGCGGTGCGGCTGGTTCTCGACAACGAGGGTCAACACGCGTCGCGCTGGCAGGCGGTCATGTCGATTGCGGCGAAGATCGGCTGCACCCCGCAGACGCTGAACGACTGGGTCAAGAAGGCCGAAGTCGACAGCGGCAAGCGCGCCGGCATCCCGACCGAGATGGCCGAGAAGATGAAGGCCCTTGAACGGGAGAATCGCGAACTGCGCCAGGCGAACGAGATTCTCCGCAAGGCGTCGGCGTATTTTGCGATGGCGGAGCTCGACCGCCGACCGAAGTGATGGTGGGTTTCATCGACGCGCATCGGGATGCGCACGGGGTCGAGCCGATCTGCGACGTTCTGCCGATCGCCCCTGCCACCTATTATGACCATCTGGTCAAACGTGCCGACCCGGCGCGGTTGTCGGATCGTGCCAAACGGGACGAGGCGCTGCGCCCCGAGATACGGCGTGTTTTCGAGGACAACTGGAGCGTCTACGGCCTGCGCAAGGTCTGGCACCAGCTGCGCCGCGAGGGCTTCGATGTCGCTCGCTGCACGGTGGCACGGCTGATGAAGGACATGGGCATTCAAGGCATTATCCGGGGCAAGCCGCACAAGACGACGATCCCTGACAAGAAGCAGCCATGCCCGCTGGACAAGGTGAACCGCCAGTTCCGCGTGCCTGCGCCGAACATGCTGTGGGTCAGCGATTTCACCTATGTTGCCACCTGGAAGGGGTTTGTTTATGTCGCTTTCGTCATCGACGCTTATGCCCGCAAGATTGTCGGCTGGCGGGTCAGCACCTCGGCGTATGCCGGGTTCGTCCTTGATGCCCTCGAACAGGCGGTCCATGACCGCCGCCCGGTCAAGGGCATGGGGCTGGTTCACCACAGCGACCGCGGCAGCCAGTATCTGTCGATCAAATACACTGAACGGCTGGCCGAGGCGGGCATCGAGCCTTCGGTTGGCAGCGTCGGTGACAGCTACGACAACGCGCTGGCCGAGACGATCAACGGGCTCTTCAAGGCCGAGGTCATCCACCGTCGGGGGCCCTGGCGCAGCTTCGAGGCCGTGGAATACGCAACCCTCGAATGGGTGGACTGGTTCAACAACCGCCGCCTGCTCGAGCCGATCGGGAACATCCCGCCCGCCGAAGCCGAGGCAAACTTCTACGCGGCTCTGGAAACTGAAGCCATGGCCGCGTAACTAAACCAAATCAGCCTCCGGCAAACCCGGCGCGGTTCAAT
>NZ_JBHUDX010000054.1:0-3239 GCF_042678285.1 Streptomyces caeni | reverse complement strand
CAAGAGCGACCTGTCCTCGCGGGTCTACTACGACCGTCAGCGCGCCCGCGGCCGGCAGGAACCGTGGAACGGATCAGCAGCGCAGAAGACCTCCTGCGAACGCCCGGAGCCGTCTTCGCCGATGTCAGGGTGCGTACCGGGGACGAGTCGCTGAAGGCGGCCAACTCCGTGACCTCTGCTGGCATTGTGCTGATGCGGGCGGATAGTGAGAAACAGGTGCAAGAGCGGATCACGGAGTTGGGTAACCGATATGAGATCGTTGTTGCTGGGCATCCGGAGCCGGTCGGAGCGGGCTCTCACTCGAGTGAGAACTCTTCGTCAGACAACCCCCATCCCAGTAGCCGTCCATGAAGCAGAACAGTTCTGCAGGCTCGACCAGAGCCCGGGCTGATCTCGGCCCCGGAGCCCTAGCTCAGACACCAGCCGCAAAGTAGCGACGAGGACTTCGTGACCGCCATCTTCTTGGGTAGGCGAGGCACGGTCTTGGTCTTTTCAAGGTGCCCGTCCACCGTCGACCGCGGCACGCCGAACAAGTCGGCGATCTGCTGGACCGTCTCCTTCCACTAGCCGTAAAGCCGTTGGCGAGCGCGGCCTGGCCCTCGGTGAGCTTCGGCCGACGCCCTCTCACCCGGCCCGGGGCGCGGGCGGAGGCAAGCCTGTCATTGGTGTTCGCCACGATCAGTTCGGCGCTGGAGCTCGTCCAGCACGGACAGCATCCCGAACATCGCCCATCCCTCCATCGTGGACGTGTCGATGCCCTGCTCGATCACGAGCAGGGTGACCTTCAACCTGTCGCCCCCGCACAACAGTTGGAGCGAGCGTAAGGGCCCTTCAGGGCCTAGGCGGCGGCCTCTGTGCCCCGGGGCGCCCGGCGTGTCGTAGGCTCCAAGGCGTCCTCGATGCGCTCCCACAGCCTGACCGGGTCCAGGATGATCCGCTTCGGGGAATGCCGCGTCGTGCGGCCTTCTCAGGGAGCCCGGCGGCCCAATGGGCGCGGTTGCCGAACGCCGACGCCGTCCCACCAATCGTGCTGCGTGTCGAGAACCGCCAGGTTCCGGCGGCGCCAATGGGCGCCGCCGGGACGCGCGGGCAGCAGCTCAGTCCTGGTGGGAGTCGCGGATCGAGGCCACCAGTCCGCTCACGAGACGGGCCCGCTCAACCATCGCGTCGACTAGCAGGTATTCATGGTCGGCGTGCGCGCCGCCACCGACGGCTCCCAGCCCGTCGAGAGTCGGCACGCCCAGTGCGGCGGTGAAGTTACCGTCGCTGCCGCCGCCGACTGCCTTGCCCTCGATGCCCGGCTGCAGCCGCTGCGCCATGGCGAACAACTCCGCAGCTGCGGACTCGGGCATCGGGGGACGGCCCACCGCGCCCTGCACCTTGAGCCGAGCCCCGGGAAGGTGCGGGGTCAATGCGGCGAACGCCGCCTCGACCCGCTCCTTCTCCGCAGCCGACTCGACGCGCACGTCGACCAGCACCGTAGCCTCAGCGGGCACCACATTGTCCGAGGTCCCCGCAGTGGCCACCGTCGGAGTCACCGTCGTGCCCACCTCCGGCCGGCTGAGCGTCGCGATGGCCAGCACCTGATGGGCCGCCTCGACCAGGGCGTTCACCCCGGCGGCAGGCTCGAGACCGGCATGCGCCGCGCGCCCCTCGATGTCCACCCGGAAAGTGCCGCAGCCCTTGCGGCCGATCTTCAACCCACCGCCTTCCGCGGAGCCTTCAAACACCAGCACGGCGCCGCACTCCTGCGCCAGCTCCTCAATGAGTGCCCGCGAGGTGCCCGAACCCACCTCCTCGTCCGCCGTCACGAGGATCTCCACGCCCGACAGTTCCTTCAGTGCGGCCAGCCCGTGCACCGCCTGCACCAGTCCGCCCAGCATGTCGAAGACGCCGGGCCCCGTCGCGCGCCCGTCGGCCACCCGGAACGGGCGCTTGGCAAGCGTTCCCCTGGGGAACACCGTGTCGTGGTGGCCGAGGACGAGAACTCGGGGGGTGCCGCCCCCGGACCAGCGGACATGGGTCCCGGCCTCCCCCGGCAGCAGGACGGCCTTACCACCCAACCGCTTCTCCAGGATCTCGGCGACCGCCTCGGCCGACTCCTCAAGGGCGGTCAGGTCGCGGGAGGGCGACTCCACCTCGACGAGTCGCCGCAGGTCGGCAAGCATCGCCTCGGTGCTGATCTCAGTTCTCTGGTGCATGTCCGACCTTCAGGCTTGGGGACGTAGGTGACAAACAACGGGCTTACTGGCAGGCCCGCGCGACCACCTGCAGCGAGCTCTCCAGCGCCGCGAGGAAGCGCGCGTCGGTCTCCGGAGTCTGCGGCAGCGACAGGGTGACGAAGCCGCTTTTGCCGGTGTAGATGCCACGGTCGAGCAGCTCGTGGAAAAGCAGCTCGATCGGCCGCCGGTCCGCATCTGCCAGATCACTGGCCCGCGCAACCGGTATGTCAGTTGGGTGGATCCCGATCAGCGAGCCCCAACCGGTGGCCTGGAAGCCGTGCTCGCGCAGCAGCGCATCAGCCTGGCCGCGTAGCTGCTCGCCGCGCCGGAAGAGCTCGTCGAGGCTCTCCCGGGTGAGTACAGAGCTCAGCATGGCTGCGCTGGCCGCCATGGAGAAGCGGTTGTTGTTGAATGTGCCCGAGTGATCGTACGAGGGCTGCTGGCCCCGGGCGATCTGCAGCATGATCCGCTCGGCGCCGCCGACTACGCCGAAGCCGAAGCCGCCGCCGAGGTACTTGCCCATCGTGGTGAGGTCCGGGCGTACGCCGAGCAACTCTTGGGCCCCGCCGTACGACATCCGGGAGGTCTGCACCTCGTCGAAGAGCAGCACGGCGCCCTGTTCGTCGCAGATTTCGCGCAGGCCCGCGAGGAAGCCGGGGGCGGACTGGATGCGGCCTCCGGAGCCAAGCATGGGCTCCACCAAGACGCAGCCGATCTGCTCGGGCCACTGGTCGAAGGCGCCGCGGACCGACTCAAGGTCGTTGTAGTCGCAGAGCACCGCGTCGACGGGGACGTTGAGCGAGGGGCGGCCGCGACTGAAGCTGAGGAAGCCACCGTGGTATCCGCCGTCGAATACGAGCACCTTCTGCCGGTCCGACCACTTCAGCGCCAGAGAGATCGCCACGAGGTTTGCCTCGGTCCCGGAGCTGGTGAAGCGCACTAGGTCCTGTCTGGAGTTTGGATTACGAGTGTGGTGCGATGCTTCGGAGCCAGAGCATCGCACCACACAGGTGCAGT